>NZ_JAFWFM010000101.1:0-22674 GCF_017515625.1 Geobacillus sp. | reverse complement strand
TGTCACTCCTTTGTTTTGGCTGTTGGGTGTCGTTACCTCAATGATGGCCGAAAACAACGGGGGTGGCAAGCTTTTTTTCTTCCAACCGTTGAAACTCAAGGGAAAACCGTGAGTGTGGAGGATAAACTTTTGACAATACCTGGATGAATAAGGGAGGGCTGTCTATGACGTTTGTGCACTTGCATGTGTCAAGCGGCTATAGTTTGTTTCAAAGCACGGCCACCGTGGAAGCGCTGGCGGCCAAGGCGAAACAGCTCGGCTGCCCCGCCTTGGCGTTGACCGACCGCAACGTGCTGTATGGCGCTCTGCCCTTTTACAAGGAGTGCAAGCGCCATGGCATCCGTCCGATCATCGGCGTGACGGCCGATATTGCTCTCAGCGGGGACGGCGCCTATCCGCTCGTGCTGTTGGCCGCCAATGAGGAAGGGTACCACCATGTAATCGAAATCAGCACGATGATCCAAATGGGAGAAGAAAAGCAGATCGATGAAGACGCCCTCCGCCGGTTGAGCGGTGGAATTGTCGCCATCACCCCGGGGGCTGAAGGGCGGGTCGAGTCGCTGCTGGCCGCCGGGGAATGGCAGCAGGCGAAAGCGGTGCTCGCCCGCTATCAACAGCTGTTTCCTGGCTGTTTGTATGTGGCTGTCCAGCGCGGCGAGCGGACGCGCGCACCGTACGAAGGAGCGTTGCGGCAGTTGGCGGAAGAAGCCGGGGTTCCGGTCGTGGCGACGAATGACGTCCGTTATGTTGAGCGCGGCGACGCCGCAGCGTGGCGCTGCCTGCAGGCGATCAGGCTCGGCGTGCCATTTGCTGACGTCCAAGAGGATGGCGGCCGTTATTTGGCGGCGCCGGATGAGATGGCGCGTCGGTTTGCTGACTTGCCAGAAGCGCTTGAGAACAGCGCGGCGATCGCTGATCGGTGCGAACTGCACATTCCGTTTGGCGGCTGGCGGCTGCCGAAATTTCCGGTGCCTGACGGCGAGACGGCGGACGGGTATTTACGCCGTCTGTGCGAACAAGGGCTCGCCCGCCGTGTGCCGGACGCCGATGAGCGTTACTGGAAGCGTCTGCGGCATGAGCTTGATGTCATTCAGGCAATGCGCTTTAGCGATTATTTTTTGATTGTCGCCGATGTGATTGCCTACGCCCGCCAACGTGGCATTCTCATCGGACCGGGCCGCGGTTCGGCGGCCGGCTCGCTCGTCGCCTATGCTTTGGCTATTACCGATGTCGATCCGATCCAATATGGGCTGTTGTTTGAGCGGTTTTTGAATCCGGAGCGGGTGTCGGTGCCGGATATTGATCTTGATTTTCCCGATGACCGGCGCGAAGAAATGATTCGCTATGCGGCGGACAAATACGGGCGCGACCGCGTCGCGCAAATCATTACGTTTGGGACGTTCGGCGCCAAGTCGGCGCTGCGCGAGACGGCGAAAGCGCTCGGCATTCCCGGGCGCGAGGCGGAGCGGGTTGTGTCGCTTTTGCCGGATAAACAAGGGGTGACGATCCGCCAATGGCGCAGCGAGTCGACCGCGTTCCGCCGCGCCGCCGAAACGGTGCCGGACGGCAAGCAGTGGCTGGATATCGCACAAACGCTCGAAGGGCTGCCGCGCCATACATCGATTCACGCGGCTGGCGTCATCATCAGCCCTGAGCCGCTTGTGCGCCAAGTCCCGTTGCAGCCAAGCCATGGCGAATGGCCGCTCACGCAATACGCCATGGGGTCGCTCGAGGCGCTCGGCCTTCTCAAAATGGATTTTCTCGGCTTGCGCACGTTGACGCTGCTCGGGCAAATGGTGCGTCTCATCGAACGGCAGACAGGAAAGCCGTTTGATGTGCGTCGTGTTCCGCTTGACGACGAAAAAACGTATGCGCTCCTGAGCGCCGGAGAGACAAACGGCATTTTTCAGCTTGAATCAAGCGGAATGAAGCGTTTGCTTGCGGAATTGCGGCCGTCGGAGCTGGAAGACTTGGTCGCTGTCAACGCCTTGTACCGGCCGGGGCCGATGGACATGATTCCTGCTTATATCCGGCGCAAGCGCGGAGACGAGGCGATTTCGTATATCCATCCTGACCTTGAGCCGATTTTGGCGCCGACTTACGGAGTGCTGATCTACCAAGAGCAAATTATGCAAATCGCCGCCCGCATGGCTGGGTTTTCGCTCGGACAAGCGGACGTGCTCCGGCGGGCGGTGGCGAAAAAAGAGAAGGCGCGTCTCGCTGAACAGCGGGAGGCGTTTGTCGCCGGCTGCACGGCGAACGGCTATCCAAAGGAAGTTGCCGAGGAATTGTACCGGCATATCGTCCGCTTCGCCGATTACGGCTTCAACCGGAGCCACGCGGTCAGCTATGCGCTGTTGTCGTATGCGATGGCCTACATTAAAGCTCACTATCCGCTTTGTTTTTACGTGGCCATGCTCTCGGGCGCTTCCGGCGACCGGGAAAAAACGGCTCTTTACGCTAGCGAAGCAGCGCAAAAAGGGATTCCGCTGCTGCCGCCATCCGTCAACCGGAGCGGCTATCGGTTTGCGATCGAAGGCAAGGCGATCCGCACCGGGCTGGCGGCGGTGAAACATGTCGGCACAGCGGCGAGGCTCATCATCGAAGAGCGTCGGGAGCGCGGACCGTTTGCCGATTTTTTCGATTTCGCCATCCGCCTGTTGCCGAAAGGATTGCCGCGCCCGGCGCTTGAGGCGCTCGTTTTGGCCGGCGCGTTTGATGAAATGGACGGGGAGCGGGCTTCGCTTTTAGCGAGCATTGACGTGGCGGTCGAACACGTGCAATTGGTCGGGCCGTACTTGAACACAGGCGGATTGTCGCTGAAGCCGAAATACATGGATGCCCCCCCGCTGCCGCCGGATGAGCGGCGGAAACAGGAAAAAGAGTTGCTCGGGTTTGCCGTCACCCCGCATCCGGCCGCGGTCTGCCGCCCGCTGTTTCAAGCGGCCCGGGCGGTGCCGATTGCCGAAATGCACGGTTCGGCGGCCGTGGTCGGCGGCTATGTGGCCAAACAGCGGAAAACGAGAACGAAACGGGGGGAGGAAATGGCGTTTGTGACAATTAGCGATGAAAGCGGGGAAGTGGAGGCGGTCGCCTTTCCGTCCATTTATGCCCGCGCCTCCGATGAGCTGGCGGAAGGAAACTTTGTGTTGCTTTTTGGAACGGTCGACCGGCGCGCAGGCAGGCGACAGCTCATCATCCGCCGCGCCGGCCTCCTGCCCGTGTCGGCGCTATACATTAACGCGAGCCGGGCCGATGAGGCCAAATTGTCCAAGCTGAAACAGCTGCTTGAGCAGCAGCGCGGCGCTACGCCGGTCTATTTGTATGACGAAGCGAAGCGGACGCTTCTCCGTCTTCCGGAGCAGTACGCCGTCGCGCTCACAGCGCCGCTTGTCGATGGGCTGCTCGCCTTATTCGGCTTCGGGCGCATTGCTGTGAAATAACTCCCCTTTACTATTTCGCTATTTTATTATATCGTATAACCATTAGGTGGTCAGACCAGTGCATCTGGCTGCGGTTGAACGGCATGCCGCCCACGCATGGAGTATGGCATGAATCGAAAAGGAGGGGTCTCCGTTCAACGATGAAAAAGTGTACGCCGAGACGTTGAAGCATATCCATCGTCTCGTTGTCGAGGATGGCCTTGTCCCGGGCGACAAGCTGCCGTCAGAACGCGAGCTGGCCGAGCGGCTCAGCGTCGGCCGCTCGTCGGTGCGCGAGGCGCTGCGGGCGCTTGAGTTTCTCGGCCTGATTGAGACGCGGCGCGGCGAAGGGACCTACTTGTGCGAGGTCGGCGGACATCAGCTGATTGAGTTGCTGGCGATGTTTTTGCTTGAAAATGAACGGGCGAAAGCGGATTTGGCGGAAACGAAATGGCTGATCGAACGGCTGCTGCTCGAGCTCGCTTGCCTCCGCTGCAGTGAAGATGCGCTGGAGAGGCTGGAAAAAACCGTTCGCCAAAAACCGACTGATTTCACGCCGTTTTTTCAGGCGGTTGCTGAGGCGGCTGACAACTACTTGCTCATCCGCATTTGGCGGGCGCTGTCTGGGTTTGCCTCCGCCTGTGCGCCCGACCGGCCGCTTGCCGACTCGTTTTATGACCAGCTGTTAGCAGCATTGAAAAAACGCGATCCGGCTGAAGCCGCTGCTGTCTGGGAGAGGCACCGGCCTTCGCCGTTGTCGAAACAGAACTGACACCGTTTGACAAACAACCGCTTGCATTTTCGATAAAGTAGTAGAGAGGCGAAAACGCAAAGGAGGAGCTCCCTCGTGTGGAAAGATTTATTTGCCAAAAAGAAGAAGTATGCGTCGCTTTCTTCCGAGCAAGTGAGGCATGAGGTGCCGGAAGGCGTGATGACGAAATGCCCGCAATGCAAAAAAATTATGTATACAAAAGAGTTGGTGAAAAATTTGCGCGTTTGCCTAAGCTGCGGCTACCATCATCCGATGCCGGCGCGCGAACGGATCGAGAGCGTGCTGGATGACGGCAGCTTTCGCGAATATGATGCCGATATGATTTCTGTCAACCCGATCGGGTTTCCGGGCTACATAGAAAAACTCGAGGAAGACCGGCGCAAGTCGGGATTGAACGAGGCGGTCGTGACCGGCGAAGGGACGCTTGACGGCCATCCGCTCGTCATCGCGGTCATGGATTCCTCGTTTCGCATGGGCAGCATGGGGTCTGTTGTCGGCGAAAAAATCACCCGTGCAGTCGAACAAGCGCACGATAAAGGTGTGCCGTTTCTCATTTTTACCGCTTCCGGCGGCGCCCGCATGCAAGAAGGAGTGCTAAGCCTAATGCAAATGGCGAAAACGAGCGCCGCGCTCAAACGATTCAGCAACGACGGCGGCTTGTTCATCTCCGTCATGACCCACCCGACAACAGGCGGCGTGTCAGCGAGTTTCGCCTCGCTTGGCGATTACAACTTCGCCGAACCAGGTGCGCTCATCGGCTTTGCCGGCCGCCGCGTCATCGAACAGACGGTGCGCGAAGAGCTGCCGGAAGACTTCCAGACGGCGGAGTTTTTATTAAAGCACGGTCAGTTGGATGCCGTCATTCACCGCCATGAGCTGAAAGAGACGCTGGCGACTGTGCTTCGCATTCACACGGGAGGAGGGGAATCAGGATGGTGGCGGAACTAGAATTCGAAAAGCCGCTTGTTGAGCTGCGCCGCAAAATTCAAGAGCTGAGAGAGTTTATGAAAACGGCCGATGTCGATTTGTCGGCGGAAATCGAGAAACTGGAGGCGCGGCTCGCCAAGATGGAAAACGACGTGTATGCCAATTTGACGCCGTGGGATCGCGTGCAAATCGCCCGCCATCCGCAGCGGCCGACGACGCTTGATTATATTGAGCGGCTGTTTACGAACTTTCTCGAATGCCATGGAGACCGTTGTTTTGGCGACGACGAAGCGATCGTTGGGGGCATTGCCGAATACGACGGGCTGCCGGTGACAGTCATTGGCCACCAGCGTGGCAAAGATACGAAAGAAAATTTGCGCCGCAACTTCGGCATGCCACACCCGGAAGGCTACCGGAAGGCGCTGCGGCTCATGAAGCAGGCAGAAAAGTTTTCGCGGCCGATCATCTGCTTTATCGACACGAAAGGCGCCTATCCGGGCAAATCGGCCGAAGAGCGTGGGCAAAGCGAAGCGATCGCCCGCAACTTGTTTGAAATGGCAGGACTCACCGTGCCGGTCGTCTGCATCGTCATCGGCGAAGGCGGAAGCGGCGGGGCGCTCGCCCTTGGCGTCGGCAATCATATTCATATGCTTGAAAATTCCACGTACTCGGTCATTTCGCCGGAAGGGGCGGCTGCCATTTTATGGAATGATGCATCATTGGCGCAACGGGCGGCGGAAACGATGAAAATTACCGCTCACGACTTAAAAGCGCTCGGCGTCATTGACGAAATCATTCCGGAAGTGAAAGGCGGCGCCCACCGCAACGCTGACGAGCAGGCAAAGGAAATGGACCGCGTGCTGCGCCGGTCGTTGAAAGAGTTGTTGGCGCTTGACGGCGAGGCGCTCGTCCGGCAGCGCTATGAAAAATTTAAACAAATCGGCCAAGTGTCGTTTTTGCAGGAAACGATTCGGGCAAGATAAGGAAAAAGCTGTCTCGACTTTCGGGGCAGCTTTGTTCTGTCCATGAAAAAATTTTGTTCATGTAAACCGTTTCAACAAGGCGTCGCTGTTGTGTTCCGCTCATGTTCATGGTACATTAAAGTTGTTCAAGAGCGACAGATGTATGAGGTCGGACGTGTTGAATTTGATACAAATGAGGTGAAATGAGTGAAACGCATTGGTGTGTTGACAAGCGGCGGCGACTCGCCGGGAATGAATGCGGCCATTCGCTCGGTTGTCCGCAAAGCGATTTACCACGGTGTGGAAGTGTACGGCGTTTATCACGGGTATGCCGGACTGATCGCCGGCAACATTAAAAAGCTGGAAGTCGGCGATGTCGGGGATATTATCCACCGTGGCGGCACGATACTCTATACGGCCCGCTGTCCGGAATTTAAGACGGAAGAAGGTCAGAAAAAAGGGATCGAGCAGCTGAAAAGCACGGCATTGAAGGGCTGGTCGTCATCGGCGGCGACGGTTCGTACCAAGGGGCGAAAAAACTGACCGAGCACGGCTTTCCGTGCGTCGGCGTGCCGGGGACGATTGACAACGACATTCCGGGCACTGATTTTACGATCGGGTTTGACACGGCGCTCAATACGGTCATTGATGCCATCGACAAAATCCGCGACACGGCGACGTCGCACGAGCGGACGTACGTCATCGAAGTGATGGGCCGCCATGCCGGCGACATCGCCTTATGGTCGGGGCTGGCCGGCGGGGCGGAAACGATTTTAATTCCGGAAGCCGATTATGATATGAACGACGTCATCGCCCGCTTAAAGCGCGGCCATGAGCGCGGCAAAAAACATAGCATCATCATCGTGGCGGAAGGAGTTGGAAGCGGCGTCGACTTCGGCCGGCAAATCCAGGAAGCGACCGGCTTTGAGACGCGTGTGACGGTGCTTGGCCACGTGCAGCGCGGCGGGTCGCCCACGGCGTTTGACCGCGTGCTCGCGAGCCGCCTCGGCGCCCGGGCGGTCGAGCTGTTGCTCGAAGGAAAAGGCGGGCGCTGCGTCGGCATCCAAAACAACCAGCTCGTCGACCATGACATCGCGGAGGCGCTAGCCAACAAACATACGATTGATCAGCGGATGTACGCATTGTCGAAAGAATTGTCCATTTAAGTCCCGAGGGGAAAGGAGAAGACAAGATGAAGCGGAAAACGAAAATCGTCTGCACGATCGGGCCGGCAAGCGAGAGCGTAGACAAGCTCGTGCAACTGATGGAAGCGGGAATGAACGTGGCGCGCCTAAACTTTTCGCACGGCGATCATGAAGAGCACGGGCGGCGCATCGCCAATATTCGCGAAGCGGCGAAGCGAACGGGCCGAACGGTCGCCATTTTGCTTGACACGAAAGGGCCGGAAATCCGGACGCACAATATGGAAAACGGCGCCATTGAGCTGAAGGAAGGGTCAAAGCTCGTCATTTCGATGAGCGAAGTGCTCGGCACGCCGGAAAAAATTTCGGTCACCTATCCCAGCTTAATCGATGATGTGTCCGTCGGCGCGAAAATTTTGCTTGATGACGGGCTCATCAGCCTGGAAGTCAACGCGGTCGACAAGCAAGCGGGAGAAATCGTCACGACCGTGTTAAACGGCGGCGTGCTGAAAAACAAAAAAGGAGTCAATGTGCCGGGTGTCAAAGTCAACTTGCCAGGCATCACCGAGAAAGATCGGGCTGACATTTTGTTTGGCATTCGCCAAGGGATCGATTTCATCGCCGCCTCGTTTGTGCGCCGGGCGTCCGATGTGCTGGAGATCCGCGAGCTGCTTGAGGCGCATGACGCCCTCCATATCCAAATTATCGCCAAAATTGAAAATGAAGAAGGCGTCGCCAACATTGACGAAATTTTAGAAGCCGCCGACGGCCTGATGGTGGCGCGCGGCGATTTGGGCGTGGAAATTCCGGCTGAGGAAGTGCCGCTCATTCAAAAACTGCTCATTAAAAAGTGCAACATGCTCGGCAAGCCGGTCATTACGGCGACGCAAATGCTCGATTCGATGCAGCGCAATCCGCGTCCGACGCGGGCGGAGGCGAGCGACGTCGCCAACGCCATTTTTGACGGCACCGACGCCGTCATGCTTTCCGGGGAAACGGCGGCCGGCCAGTATCCGGTCGAAGCGGTGAAAACGATGCACCAAATCGCGCTCCGCACCGAACAGGCGCTTGAGCACCGCGACATTTTGTCCCAACGCACAAAAGAAAGCCAAACGACGATCACCGACGCCATCGGGCAGTCGGTCGCCCACACCGCGCTCAACTTGGATGTGGCGGCGATCGTGACGCCGACCGTGAGCGGAAAAACGCCGCAAATGGTGGCGAAGTATCGCCCGAAAGCGCCGATTATTGCCGTGACGTCAAATGAAGCGGTATCGCGCCGGCTGGCGCTTGTGTGGGGCGTGTATACGAAAGAAGCGCCGCATGTGAACACGACGGACGAAATGCTCGATGTCGCCGTCGATGCGGCGGTGCGCTCCGGGTTGGTGAAGCACGGTGACTTGGTCGTCATCACGGCTGGCGTGCCGGTCGGCGAAACGGGTTCGACGAACTTAATGAAGGTGCACGTTATCAGCGATCTTCTCGCCAAAGGGCAAGGCATCGGCCGCAAGTCGGCGTTCGGCAAGGCCGTTGTAGCGAAAACAGCGGAAGAAGCGCGGCAAAAAATGGTCGACGGCGGCATTTTAGTCACTGTCAGCACCGATGCCGACATGATGCCGGCGATCGAAAAAGCGGCAGCCATCATTACTGAAGAGGGCGGGTTGACCAGCCATGCGGCGGTCGTCGGTTTGAGCCTTGGGATTCCAGTGATTGTCGGAGTGGAAAACGCAACAACCTTGTTTAAAGATGGGCAGGAGATTACGGTGGACGGCGGGTTCGGTGCCGTCTATCGCGGCCATGCCAGCGTGTTGTAACGCGGACTGAAACAGCCTTGGCCAGTGGAGCCAAGGCTGTTTTTTACAAAGTCGGCCTGCCGACGATAAAGCGCCAAATGTCGCGGAAGACGTTGGCGCTGTGGAGCGCGCGGATGATGACGAGCGCGACCGGACCGGCGATGAGGCCGAGGAAGCCGAGCAGCTTGAAGCCGACAAACAAGGCGATGAGCGTCGCGAGCGGGTCGAGCCCGATCGAGGAGGAGAGCACTTTCGGCTCCATAATTTGCCGTTGGACGAGAACGACGATATACAAAACGCCGAGCCCGATCGCAAACGGGATGTCGCCGCTGATGGCGGCGTAAATGATCCAAGGCACGAAGACGATGCCGGTCCCGAGGTAGGGCAAAATATCGACAAAGCCGATGATCAACGCGATCGTAATCGCGTAATCGACGCGCAAAATGAGCAAGCCGATCAACACGATGACCGTCGTAATCGAAATGAGCGTCGCTTGCGCTTTAATAAAGCCAAACAACGCCCGCTTCAAATCCAAAAACACCGTTTTCCCGCTCGTGCGGGCTTTCGCCGGCAGCCAACGCTGCGCCATCCGCATTAAGCGGTGCCAGTCTTTGCTGATGAAAAAGGTCGCCAACAGTGAAAAAATAAATACGGTCGCCGCGTTTGGCAGCCAGGCGATGAGCTGGGGAATGTTTTGCAGCACGCGCTGAATGAATTCGCCGACCGTCGTCGCGATTTGCGTTCCGACCGCCTGAATGTTTTGCATGATCGTATCTTGTTGATCGGCGTTCAAGCTTTTAAACAAGACGGCCAAGTCTTGGTAAAGCGGGATAAGCTGATTGGCGGCAAACGATTCGATGTACGCGACGAGCGCCTGGAATTTTTCCGGCACCACATTGGCCAAATATTGCGTTCCCGAAACGATCTCAGCGATCAACAGCGTCACCAGCCCGGCGACAGCGGCGAACAAGACGATGAGCGTGGCGCTGACCGCGAGCCAGCGCGGCATTTTCACCTTTCGTTCCAACAAGTCGACGACCGGGTTGATGAGAAAGGCGATGAAAAAGGCAATGATAAACGGGTACGTCAATGTTGCGGCATAGTAGGCGGCGGCAGCGCCGAACGCAACGATCGCGATGACGATGAGAAAACGCAAAAAGCGGTCAACATATATTCGGGACAATGTTTCACCCCCACTCGTTTTCCATACTGATATATTACATGTTTCTTTACGAAGAAGCAAAAAGACAAGCTTCAGAGGAAAGGGTGAACAATCATGAACGAACCCGTCTTGTTTTTGCTCGGGCTGCTTTTGGTCGGCCTATTGGCGAAAAACAAATCATTTATTGCCGCGATTGTCGTGCTGCTTGCCATTAAACTCGCCGGCCTCGATCAGCGGCTGCTCCCGTTGATCCATGCCAAAGGCCTCAACTGGGGCATTACGCTCATTACGATCGCCGTGCTGGCGCCCATTGCCTCCGGGGAGATCGGCCTTAAGCAGCTTGCCGGCTCGCTGCAATCGTTGGCGGCCTGGGTGGCGCTTTTATCCGGCATTCTTGTTGCGTTGATCGCGAAAGGGGGCGTGACGCTTTTGGCGAATGACCCACATATCACCGCGGCGCTTGTGTTTGGCACGGTCATTGCGGTGTCGCTGTTTCACGGGGTGGCGGTCGGCCCGTTGATCGGCGCGGGGATTGCCTATATGGTCATAAAAATGGTAGAATATTTTTGAACTGGGGACGGGGAACGTTATTCTTATGTAATGTCTTTTGCCAGGACGATACATTTCCGTTCACAAAAGTCTGATAATTGTTTATAATATTTATAATAGTAGGCGTAAGCTAGTTTTCGGGTCAAACGGAGCCCCCCTCGCCACAGCGCGGCGGCATCCGCACGGTGATGTAAGCACTTTCGATAGCGTGCGCTTGTTTTTTGCGCCTGTTTCGAGCAAGCGCTCACCGGCCGTAAAGCGGCAAGCAGGAACGAGGAACTATAAAGAAAAGGGGAGATTGGCATGACGGTAACTCGCGGTTTGGAAGGAGTTGTAGCGACAACCTCTAGCATCAGCTCAATCATCGACGATACATTAACGTATGTCGGCTATGACATCGACGATTTGGCTGAAAACGCTTCCTTTGAAGAAGTCATTTATTTGCTTTGGCACCGCGAGCTGCCCACGAAAGAACAGCTCGAGGAGCTGAAACAGCAATTGGCGGAAAATGCCGACATCCCGCGTGAGATCATCGAACACTTCAAGCTCTATCCGATTGAGAACGTGCATCCGATGGCCGCGCTGCGCACTGCCGTCTCGCTTCTTGGCCTGTACGACGAAGAAGCGGACGTGATGACGAAAGAAGCGAACTACCGGAAAGCGATCCGCCTGCAGGCGAAAATTCCGACGATTGTCACTGCCTTCGCCCGCGTGCGCAAAGGGTTGGAACCAGTTGCGCCGCGCAAAGATTTGAGCTTTGCCGCCAATTTCTTGTATATGCTGACCGGCAAAGAACCAGACGACATCGCCACGGAAGCGTTCAACAAGACGCTCGTGCTGCACGCCGACCATGAGTTGAACGCGTCGACGTTTACGGCGCGCGTCTGCGTAGCCACGCTGTCCGATATTTATTCCGGCATCACGGCGGCGATCGGCGCGTTGAAAGGACCGCTTCACGGCGGGGCGAACGAAGCGGTGATGAAAATGTTGACGGAAATCGGCACGGTCGACAACGTCGAGCCGTACATCCGCACGAAGCTCGCCAACAAAGAAAAAATTATGGGCTTCGGCCATCGCGTCTATCGGAAAGGCGACCCGCGCGCCAAGCACTTGAAGAAAATGTCGGAAAAACTGACGAAGATCGTCGGCGAACCGCACTGGTACGAAATGTCGGCGAAAATCGAGGAAATTGTCACGTCGGAAAAAGCGTTGCCGCCGAACGTTGACTTTTATTCCGCTTCGATTTACCATTGTTTAGGAATCGATCATGATTTGTTTACGCCGATTTTTGCCGTGAGCCGGACATCGGGATGGTTGGCCCATATTTTGGAACAATATGACAACAACCGTCTCATCCGTCCGCGCGCCGAGTACACCGGCCCGGGCAAGCGGGCGTACGTGCCGATCGACGAGCGCGGCTGAAATAAGTGGACAAGGCGTTGAAGGTGAGCCTTCACGCCTTTTCAATAAAAAACTGGCATTGGGGGTTTTACTCGTGACGCAAGGGGAAAAAATTACTGTCACCAATGGTGTGCTCAATGTTCCAAACAATCCGATCATTCCGTTCATTGAAGGAGACGGAACCGGCCCGGACATTTGGGCGGCCGCTTCGCGCGTGCTGGAAGCAGCGGTGGAAAAAGCGTACAAGGGCGAGAAAAAAATCGTTTGGAAGGAAGTGCTCGCCGGCGAAAAAGCGTACAAGCTGACGGGCAGCTGGCTTCCAGATGAAACGCTTGAGACGATCCGCGAATACATAATCGCCATTAAAGGGCCGTTGACGACGCCGGTCGGCGGCGGCATCCGTTCGCTCAACGTCGCGCTCCGCCAAGAGCTCGACCTGTTTGTCTGCCTGCGTCCGGTCCGCTACTTTCCTGGCGTTCCGTCGCCGGTCAAACGTCCGGAAGACACCGATATGGTCATTTTCCGCGAGAACACGGAAGACATTTACGCCGGCATTGAATACGCCAAAGGAACGCCGGAAGTGAAAAAAGTGATCGACTTCTTGCAAAACGAAATGGGCGTGCGCAAAATCCGTTTCCCGGAAACGTCCGGCATCGGCATTAAGCCGATTTCCGAACAAGGGACGAAACGGCTTGTGCGCGCGGCGATCAACTATGCGATCGAACAAGGCCGCAAGTCGGTGACGCTCGTTCATAAAGGGAACATTATGAAGTTCACGGAAGGCGCGTTTAAAAACTGGGGCTATGAGCTTGCCGAACAAGAATTCGGCGATAAAGTGTTCACGTGGGCGCAATACGATCGGATCGTCGAAGCCGAGGGCAAAGAGGCGGCGAACAAAGCGATGGCGGAAGCGGAAGCAGCCGGCAAAATCATCGTCAAAGACGTTATCGCCGACATCTTCCTGCAGCAAATTTTGACGCGTCCGCGCGAATTTGACGTCATTGCGACGATGAACTTAAACGGCGACTACATTTCCGATGCGCTCGCAGCCCAAGTCGGCGGCATCGGCATCGCGCCGGGGGCGAACATCAACTATGAAACCGGCCACGCCATTTTCGAGGCGACGCACGGCACGGCGCCGAAATACGCCGGTCTTGACAAAGTCAATCCGTCGTCCGTCATTTTGTCCGGCGTCATGATGTTTGAGCATCTCGGCTGGAACGAAGCGGCGAAGCTCATCATCCAGGCGATGGAAAAAACGATTGCCGCCAAAATCGTCACGTACGACTTTGCCCGCCTGATGGAAGGGGCAACCGAAGTGAAATGTTCGGAATTTGCCGATGCGCTCATCCGCAATATGGACTAATTTAACTTCCCTCCGAAAGAAGTCTCCTACTTCTAAACGTGAAGGTGCGCCAGCACCAGTGAAAGTGGGAGATGAATTTCGGTTGGCGTTAGCCAACGAATAGGATAGAATATGGCGAACGGACACCTTCGGAACGAAGGGAAGCGTAAAGGGTTCTTGTGTGTGGCTTACCGTTCAGCGAACACACACAAGTCGCTTGAAGCCCCCACCTCTAAGCGAAGCGTAGGTGGTGGGTAGTTCACTGAAAGGGTTGGCAAAACGATGGCGATGAAACGGAAGAAGATCTCGGTGATCGGCGCCGGATTCACGGGGGCGACGACAGCGTTCCTGCTGGCGCAAAAAGAGCTTGGCGACATCGTATTGGTCGATATTCCGCAGTTGGAAAATCCGACGAAAGGGAAGGCGCTTGACATGCTCGAGTCGAGCCCGGTGCTCGGCTTTGACGCCAACATTATCGGTACGTCGGATTATGCCGACACGGCCGATTCCGACATCGTCGTCATTACGGCCGGCATCGCCCGCAAACCGGGGATGAGCCGCGACGACTTGGTGACGACGAACCAAAAAATTATGAAACAAGTGACGAAAGAAGTCGTCAAATACTCACCAAACTGCTACATCATCGTCCTGACGAACCCGGTCGATGCGATGACGTACACGGTCTTCAAAGAGTCCGGCTTTCCGAAAAACCGCGTCATCGGTCAGTCGGGGGTGTTGGACACGGCGCGCGTCCGCACGTTCGTCGCCCAAGAGCTGAACATTTCGGTGAAAGATGTCACCGGCTTCGTGCTGGGCGGCCATGGCGATGACATGGTGCCGCTCGTCCGCTACTCGTACGCCGGCGGCATTCCGCTCGAGAAGCTCATTCCGAAAGCCCGTTTGGACGCCATCGTTGAGCGGACGCGCAAAGGCGGCGGCGAGATCGTCAACTTGCTCGGCAACGGCAGCGCCTACTACGCGCCGGCCGCCTCGCTCGTCGAAATGGTCGAAGCGATTTTGAAAGACCAGCGCCGCATTTTGCCGGCGATCGCCTACCTTGAGGGCGAGTACGGCTATGAAGGGATTTACCTGGGAGTGCCGACGATCTTGGGCGGCAACGGCATCGAGAAAGTGATCGAGCTCGAGCTGACCGAAGATGAAAAAGCGGCGCTGGCCAAATCGGTCGAATCGGTCAAAAACGTCATGCGCGTGTTGGAATAACGAAAAGGCGAAAATTCGGGCGCTGTCCCGAATTTTTGCCCGTGATTAATGAAAGCGCTTTCTGATAGGAGGGGTGGGAACGTGTTGAAAAAACGGAAACCCGGGAGAACGATCAGGGAGATTCAGGTTGGAGAAAAAAATTGTCTTTCAGGCGTCCATTGAGGACAAAGACTTGCTTCTTTACCTTGGACTGACCGATGATGCCAACCCGCTTTACATCCAACATGACTACGCTTTGCAGACGCCGCTCGGCCAGCCGGTTGTGCGCCGATTATGCTGACGGGGATGATTACGTCGGCGGTCTCCAAATATTTGCCCGGTCCGGGAAGCTACATCACCCGGCAGGACATCCGCTTTCTCCGCCCGGTTTACCATTATGAGACGCTCGAATTTTTGCTCGAAGTGACCGGGGTGGATGAGGAAGGCCATTGCGTCACCTTGGCCGTGACCGCGACGCGCGGGACAGAGACGGTGCTGGATGGAACGTTGTCCGTCTGTCCGCCGCACGCCTTGCCGCGCTTTGATGGCCGGGTTTTAGAAAATTTTTGACCGGAATCGTGTTTCGCCGGCGGCCAAAAGCCGGCGACAACGTGCGAGAGACTGTTCCTTGCGGGGCTGCTTGCCCGCCGGGGGAGCAGTCTCTTTATTTTTTTCGTGACAAATCGCGAGTTATGGTATCATAAGGGCAGAAACTATCGGATGAAACGGAGGAGCGGCATGGAAAAAAAAATTTTAGTCGTTGATGACGAACAGCCGATCGTGACATTGTTGGCGTACAACTTGGAGAAAGCCGGCTTTCAAGTTGTGGCTGCCTATGACGGCGAAGAAGCGCTCGCCAAAGTGGCGTCCGAACAGCCGGCGCTCATCATTTTGGACTTGATGCTGCCGAAGCTTGACGGTGTCGAAGTGTGCAAGCGGCTCCGTCAGCAGCAAATCATGACGCCGATTTTAATGCTGACGGCCCGCGATGACGAGTTTGACAAAGTGCTTGGCCTCGAGCTTGGCGCCGACGATTATATGACCAAGCCGTTCAGCCCGCGGGAAGTCGTTGCGCGGGTGAAGGCGATCTTGCGCCGTACGGAGATTGCACAGCCGGCAGCGGAGGAGGGCGAGCGGCTTTCTGTCGGCCGGCTCGAGATTTTTCCAGAGCGATATGAGGCGGCGATCAGCGGCAAGCCGCTCGAGCTGACGCCGAAAGAATTTGAGCTGCTCCTGTATTTGGCGCGGCATAAAGGACGGGTACTGACGCGCGACCAGCTGCTCAGCGCGGTATGGAACTATGATTTTGCCGGCGATACGCGCATTGTCGATGTCCATATCAGCCATTTGCGCGAGAAAATCGAAGAGGACACGAAAAAACCGGCATACATCAAAACGGTGCGCGGCCTCGGCTACAAACTGGAGGAGCCCAAGCAGCATGGATAGCTTGCGCAACCGGCTGTTGTTTTGGCTCATCACGCTCATCGTCACGGTTTTGATCGCCCTCGGTTTGCTGCTTGGACAACTGCTCAAACAGTTTTACGCCGAGACGATGAACAAGCGGATGGAAAAAGAGGCGAAAGCGCTCGCCATTTTGCTTGAAAACGAGTCGCTTGAGCAAATTCGCATCGACTTGCACGACATGGGGAACGAGCTGTCATCGCGCATCACGGTGCTTGACCGAAATGAACAAGTGCTCTTTGACAGTGGGCGCATCGCGGCGATCAGCGATGAAGACCATGAGCGCATCATCCGCACCATTTTGCGCAAACAGCAGTTTCCGCGCTTCTCGGTTATTGAAAAAGCGAATGATGTATACTATTACATCGCTCCATACGGACGCGGCTCGGAGCGGGACGGCTATGTCGTGTTAAGCACGCCGACGAGCTCGCTGAAAAAAGTGAACCAGCAAATTTGGGGCGTGCTCACGAGCAGCCTCGGCATGGCGCTTGTTGTCATAATCGCCCTTGTCTTTAAAATCACCAACCAATATATGCGGCCGATTGAAGCAGCGACGAAGGCGGCGTTTGAACTCGAAAAAGGCAACTATGCCGCCCGTGTGCCTGATGGCGAATATAAAGAAGCCGGCATGCTCGTCCGCTCGATCAACCGCCTCGCCCGCAACTTGCAGGAGATGAGCCGGGCGCGAGAAATCCCAACCGAACGGCTTCATACGCTCATTGAAAACGTCGGCAGCGCGTTGTTGTTTATTGACCATCGCGGGCATGTTCATTTGCTCAACCGCACGTTCCAAACCTATTTTCATCTTGAGCCATCCGCCTGCTTGTACCGTCCATATGCCGATGTGCTACCATACCGCGACGTTGTCCGGCTTATTGACGACATTTTTATTACAGAAACGCCTATCCGCCGGCAAATGCGATTGACGGTCGGCATTGAGCGGAAGCATTTCGACGTGTACGGCGCCCCGATTATCGGCACGAACGCCGAATGGAAAGGGATCGTCGTCGTGTTCCACGACATTACCGAGCTCAAGCGGCTCGAGCAAATCCGCAAAGACTTTGTCGCCAACGTGTCGCACGAGTTGAAAACGCCGGTGACGTCGATCCGCGGATTCGCTGAGACGCTGCTTGACGGGGCGATGAAAGACGAAGCGGCGCTTGAGCATTTTTTGACCATCATTTTAAAGGAAAGCGAGCGGCTGCAGACGCTCGTTGAGGAGCTGCTTGATCTGTCAAAAATTGAGCAGCAAGGGTTTCGGTTGAACATGGAGGACGTCGACGTCGCCCAAGTGATGGTGGAGGCGGTGGCCGTGTTTCGCAAGCAGGCAGCGGAAAAAGGAATCGACTTGCGCGCCGAGGCTCCGCCCGGGTTGACGATCCGCGGCGACAGGAACCGGCTGAAGCAAATTTTGCTCAATTTGCTCGCCAATGCGTTGGCGTACACGCCGGAACGGGGGAACGTCGCCGTTTGGGCGGAAGAAACAGATGGAGAAGTGCTCATCCATGTGAAAGATACCGGCATCGGCATTGAAGAACACGAAATCCTGCGCATTTTCGAACGCTTTTACCGCGTCGACAAGGCGCGCAGCCGCAACTCAGGAGGGACGGGGCTGGGCCTTTCGATCGTCAAGCACTTGGTCGAGGCGCATCGCGGCTACATTACGGTGGCGAGCGAAGTCGGGCGCGGCACCGAGTTTACGATTCATTTCCCGAAGCCGGAGCGGTAGCCGGCTTCTTTTTATGGCCGCCCGCCGGCGTGGTACAATAGAACAAGGAACGTCCGAGGAGGGATGATGTTGAAAAACAAGCTCGTCTTAATTGACGGCAACAGCGTGGCGTACCGCGCCTTTTTCGCGTTGCCGCTTTTGCATAACGATAAAGGGATTCATACGAACGCAGTCTACGGGTTTACGATGATGTTAAACAAAATTTTGGCGGAAGAGCAGCCGACCCACATTCTCGTGGCGTTTGACGCCGGGAAAACGACGTTCCGCCATGAAACGTTCCAAGACTATAAAGGCGGGCGGCAGCAGACGCCGCCGGAACTGTCGGAACAGTTTCCGCTGCTGCGCGAATTGCTCAAGGCGTACCGCATCCCCGCCTATGAGCTCGACCATTACGAAGCGGACGATATTATCGGAACGATGGCGGCGCGGGCTGAGCGAGAAGGGTTTGCAGTGAAAGTCATTTCCGGCGACCGCGATTTAACCCAGCTTGCTTCCCCGCAAGTGACGGTGGAGATTACGAAAAAAGGGATTACCGACATCGAGTCGTACACGCCGGAGACGGTCGCGGAAAAATACGGCCTCACCCCGGAGCAAATTGTCGACTTGAAAGGATTGATGGGCGACAAATCCGACAACATCCCTGGCGTGCCCGGCATCGGGGAAAAAACAGCCGTCAAGCTGCTCAAGCAATTCGGCACGGTCGAAAACGTACTGGCATCGATCGATGAGATCAAAGGGGAGAAGCTGAAAGAAAATTTGCGCCAATACCGGGATTTGGCGCTTTTAAGCAAACAGCTGGCCGCTATTTGCCGCGACGCCCCGGTTGAGCTGACGCTCGATGACATTGTCTACAAAGGAGAAGACCGGGAAAAAGTGGTCGCCTTGTTTCAGGAGCTCGGATTCCAGTCGTTTCTCGACAAGATGGCCGTCCAAACGGATGAAGGCGAAAAGCCGCTCGCCGGGATGGATTTTGCGATCGCCGACAGCGTCACGGACGAAATGCTCGCCGACAAAGCGGCCCTCGTCGTGGAGGTGGTGGGCGACAACTATCACCATGCCCCGATTGTCGGGATCGCCTTGGCCAACGAACGCGGGCGGTTTTTCCTGCGCCCGGAGACGGCGCTCGCCGATCCGAAATTTCTCGCTTGGCTTGGCGATGAGACGAAGAAAAAAACGATGTTTGATTCAAAGCGGGCGGCCGTCGCGTTAAAATGGAAAGGAATCGAACTGCGCGGCGTCGTGTTCGATCTGTTGCTGGCCGCTTACTTGCTCGATCCGGCGCAGGCGGCGGGCGACGTTGCCGCGGTGGCGAAAATGCATCAGTACGAGGCGGTGCGATCGGATGAGGCGGTCTATGGAAAAGGAGCGAAGCGGACGGTTCCTGATGAACCGATGCTTGCCGAGCATCTCGCCCGCAAGGCGGCGGCCATTTGGGCGCTTGAAGAGCCGTTGATGGACGAACTGCGCCGCAACGAACAAGATCGGCTGCTGACCGAGCTCGAACAGCCGCTGGCTGGCATTTTGGCCAATATGGAATTTACTGGAGTGAAAGTGGACACGAAGCGGCTTGAACAGATGGGGGCGGAGCTCACCGAGCAGCTGCAGGCGGTCGAGCGGTGCATTTACGAACTCGCCGGCCAAGAGTTCAACATTAACTCGCCGAAACAGCTCGGGACGGTTTTATTTGACAAGCTGCAGCTCCCGGTGTTGAAAAAGACAAAAACCGGCTATTCGACTTCAGCCGATGTGCTTGAGAAGCTTGCACCGCACCATGAAATCGTCGAACATATTTTGCATTACCGCCAACTCGGCAAGCTGCAGTCAACGTATATTGAAGGGCTGCTGAAAGTGGTGCACCCCGTGACGGGCAAAGTGCACACGATGTTCAATCAGGCGTTGACGCAAACCGGGCGCCTCAGCTCCGTCGAACCGAATTTGCAAAACATTCCGATTCGGCTTGAGGAAGGGCGGAAAATCCGCCAGGCGTTCGTGCCGTCGGAGCCGGACTGGCTCATCTTTGCGGCCGACTATTCGCAAATTGAGCTGCGCGTCCTCGCCCATATCGCGGAAGATGACAATTTGATTGAAGCGTTCCGGCGCGGGTTGGACATCCATACGAAAACAGCCATGGACATTTTCCATGTGAGCGAAGAAGACGTGACAGCCAACATGCGCCGCCAAGCGAAGGCCGTCAATTTTGGCATCGTGTACGGCATTAGTGATTACGGTCTGGCGCAAAACTTGAACATTACGCGCAAAGAAGCGGCTGAATTTATTGAGCGATATTTTGCTAGTTTTCCAGGTGTAAAGCAATATATGGACAACATTGTGCAAGAAGCGAAACAAAAAGGGTATGTGACGACGCTGCTGCATCGGCGCCGCTATTTGCCCGATATTACAAGCCGCAACTTCAACGTCCGCAGCTTCGCCGAGCGGACGGCGATGAACACACCGATCCAAGGGAGTGCCGCTGATATTATTAAAAAAGCGATGATCGATCTAAGCGTGAGGCTGCGCGAAGAACGGCTGCAGGCGCGCCTGTTGCTGCAAGTGCATGACGAACTCATTTTGGAGGCGCCGAAAGAGGAAATCGAGCGGCTGTGCCGCCTCGTTCCAGAGGTGATGGAGCAAGCCGTCGCACTCCGCGTGCCGCTGAAAGTCGATTACCATTACGGTCCGACGTGGTACGACGCCAAATAAAAGCGGCCTGCCCGCCAGCTGCTCGGTTTTTCACGGGGCCGCGCAATGAGCTGTTGCTTTAAAACAGGTGCACGAACAGGAAAAGGAGGGAGGCGCCATGCCGGAACTGCCGGAAGTGGAAACGATCCGCCGCACGCTGTTGCCGCTTGTCGCTGGCAAAACGATTGAAGAGGTGCGGGTGTTTTGGCCGAATATCATTCGTCATCCGCAAGACCCGGCGGCGTTTGCTGCCAGGCTGGCCGGGCAGACGGTGCGCGGCATCGATCGGCGCGGGAAATTTTTGAAATTTTTGCTTGACCGGGATATGCTCATCTCCCATTTGCGCATGGAGGGGCGCTACGCGGTCGCCCAGTCCGATGAGCCGCTTGAACCGCATACGCACATTGTGTTTCGTTTTACAGACGGCAGTGAGCTTCGTTATCGCGATGTACGCAAATTCGGAACCATGCACGTGTACGCGAAAGAGGAAGCAGACTGCCGGCCGCCGCTCGCTCAATTAGGGCCGGAACCGCTGTCCCCAGCGTTTTCTCCGGCGGTGTTGGCCGCAAAAGCGGCGAAAACAAAGCGGACGGTGAAAGCGTTGTTGCTTGATCAAACGGTCGTGGCCGGGTTTGGCAACATTTATGTCGACGAAGCGCTGTTTCGCGCCGGCATTCTCCCTGGACGGCCGGCTGCTTCGCTGACGGATGAAGAACTTGCACGGTTGCACGAAGAAATGGTAGCGACGATCGGCGAGGCGGTCATGAAAGGGGGAAGCACGGTGCGCACGTATGTGAATACGCAAGGAGAAGCCGGAATGTTCCAGCATCACCTGTTCGTATACGGCCGCAAAGGGGAGCCGTGCAAACGGTGCGGCACCCCGATTGAGAAAATGGTTGTCGCCGGCCGCGGCACGCATTATTGCCCGCGTTGCCAACGCTAGGCAGCAGACAACAAAGGAGGGGTGCCGAATGGCATTCACGATCGGATTAACCGGTGGAATTGCGAGCGGCAAAAGTACGGTCAGCGCGATGATGCGCGAGCTCGGCCTTCCGGTCATCGATGCGGATGAGGCGGCGCGCGCCGTCGTCCGCCCGGGGGAGGAGGCGTACCGGCAAATCGTCGCTGCATTCGGTCCGGGCATTTTGCGGGCGGACGGCGAAATCGACCGAGCCAAACTCGGGGCGATCGTCTTTAACGACAAACAACAGCGGAAAGTGCTCAACGCCATCGTTCACCCAGCGGTGCGGAAAAAAATGCTGGCTGAAAAAGAAGCGCACATCCGCTCCGGAGCGAAGACCGTCGTCCTAGATATTCCGCTGTTATTTGAAAGCGGGCTGACTCATTGGGTGGATAAAGTGCTTGTTGTGTACGTCGACGATGACGTTCAGCTCCGCCGGCTCATGGCGCGCAACGGTTTCACCGAAGAGGAAGCGCTCGCCCGCATCCGCTCCCAGTGGCCGATGGCGGAAAAAGTGAAACGGGCCGATGCGGTGATTGACAACAACGGGACGATCGAAGAGACACGCCGGCAGTTGCTGGCCATTTTGCATCAATGGGACGCCTTGGGAAAATAGGCGTCTTTTTTGCTGCGTTTTATTGATTTTGCTCTCCGTATTTCACAAAAATATGATATACTATTTATGTGGATTAAAATAAATAGTATAACATATATGAGAAGGGAACAAGGTGAATGAAGGCGAAAGTGGCGATTAACGGATTCGGACGAATTGGACGGATGGTATTCCGGAGAGCCATCAATCCTCCCGACCTTGAAATTGTGGCGGTGAATGCTAGCTATCCGCCGGAAACGTTAGCCCATTTGGTGAAATACGACTCCAACCACGGCAAATTCGACGGCGATGTCGCCGCTTTGGAAGACGGATTGCTTGTCAACGGCAAAAAGGTGGAATTGCTGAACTCGCGCGACCGCAACAATTGCCGTGGAAAGAGCTTGATATTGATATTGTGATTGAAGCGACCGGCAAATTTAACTTCCCTCCGAAAGAAGTCTCCTACTTCTAAACGTGAAGGTGCGCCAGCACCAGTGAAAGTGGGAGATGAATTTCGGTTGGCGTTAGCCAACGAATATGATAGAATATGGCTAGAACGGACACCTTCGGAACGAAG
>NZ_JAFWFM010000100.1:0-1636 GCF_017515625.1 Geobacillus sp. | reverse complement strand
CCGCCTTTCTCATTGGCGGGGCGCTCGGTCTTTACGATATTCATCGCTGGCTCGCTGACTTTGGAACGAATTTAAACGATAACGCCCCGATCGATATCGATCCGTTTGTGCCGCCGATTTTCGGAGAAAACCGGATCGCCAACTTTACGACGTTCAGCTATTTTGCGACCGGTGCGTATCTCGTCGGTGCCGCGTTCGTTTGCCTGCTCGTTCCGCTATGGAAGGAGAGAAAAACATGAAGCGATGGCTGCTCATTTCCTTGTTCATTTTTTTCTTTTTCGATGTTCCGAAAGAAGCGGCTGCCGGCCAGACGCTGCAGCAACTGATTGACGCTGCTCCGGCACACGGCACGATTCGCCTCACAGGCCAAACGTACATTGGCGATATTGTCATCGACAAACCGCTGACCATCATCGGCACAAAAGGCACGGTCATTCAAGGAAGCGGGCGCGGCAATGTGATTTCGATCAAAGCGCCGCATGTCACCATTACACATGTGACCGTCACGAACAGCGGAAAAAGCCGGATCACGCAAGAGGAATACGCCGGCATCAAAGTTTATTCCGATTATAATACGCTAGAACACATAACGGTAAAACAATCGTTTCATGGCATTTACTTGAGTCAGGCGCATCACAACCGGATTGCCAACGTACGGGTGATCGGCGAACAAAACGGAGAAATCGCCGGACAAGGAAATGGGCTGCACATTTATTATTCTAATTTTAATGAGCTTGAACATAACACCATTATCGGAACGAGAGATGGCATCTTTTTTGACTACGCCAATCATAACGTCGCCAAAGGAAATGAAGTGTCTCACACCCGTTACGGGCTTCACTACATGTATTCGGATGATAACGCGTTTGATGACAATACGTTTATGCTTAATAACGGCGGGGCGGCGATCATGAACTCGAACCGGATTGTCCTGAAAAACAACCGCTTTTTCTTCAACAAAGGAATGCGCTCGTTTGGGTTGTTGCTGCAGATGGCAAATGACAACCGGATCATTGGCAATACGTTTTATCAAAACGAGCGGGGATTGTATATTGATCAGTCGAACGATAATTTTTTGCAGCGAAATGTCTTTTTGCAAAATGAGATCGGCATTGAGCTTTGGTCGAGTTCACAGCGGCAAACGTTTACGGAAAACCGGATTTGGAAAAATACGATTGCTGTCGCGCGCCTTGGCGGCGGGGACAGGAATAGGTGGGATTTTCGCGGGGTTGGCAACGACTGGGGCGGCGAAGCGGCGTTGCTTGATTTGAACCAAGATGGGAAAGGGGATTCCCCGTTTCGCTATGCGTCCTCCTTTCATAAGTTAGCGGAAGAAAATGAACTGGCGTATTTGTTTTTGTCGTCGCCGAGCTTAGGTGTCTATGAGGCGATCAACGAATGGCGGCAGACAGACGAAGTGATGGCGGTCGATCATGCGCCGCTTGTGAAAAAGACCATATCAGCCGGCTGGTGGTGGGGACTGCTCGGCTTTGGAGCCATCGCGGTGATCGTGCCGAAAAGGAGCATTCCCGTTAGGAGCTTTTCCGGGGACTTGATCAAAAAAAGCCCTCTTGGTATGATACAGGGGTGTCAACCACATCACTCACCATACCAAGGAGGACTTCAGATGAATTGT
>NZ_JAFWFM010000099.1:0-5533 GCF_017515625.1 Geobacillus sp. | reverse complement strand
CCATCTTCAACGACTGCAACGGGTTAGCAGCATAAAAAAAGGCCATGGGCGCAGCCGTTTCGTCAGCACGGAGCAGGTTCATGCTGATATGATGCATTTGCAGCAAAAACGGCATATTACGGGAGAAGAAGTGCCGCTGTTTTTGGAAAATCCAGCTGCCGTCTTGCCTGAGCATGATTATTTATTTGATTTGGACCAGTTTTCAGAACGTGTCCGCGGCCTTATCCCGATTGAACGGGTTCGCCCTTTTTTTCATGAGCGGACCGGAATGCAATGGTTTGATGAGGAGAGCGGGCATACCGTTCCGTACGATGAGACGTTTTTGCGCGAACTGATGGAAAAATATCCGGATCAGCAATATGTCGAATACAACGGCAAATGGATTTACCTAGATCCTTTATTGCGCCGGAAGCTGCTGCAGCTGCCGAAAGACGCCGATGAAGCGTTGAAGCGCCGGTATATTCTTGATATTAAAGATAACGAAGAACAACTTGAATACAAGATAGACAGCGCCCAAGAGGCATCATGCCGGCGCTATCCGATTCCATCTGAGCTGCAAGCGGAGTTTTTTCCGCATCAAATCGAAGGCTTTGAGTGGCTCTGTCACTTGGCAGAGCAAGAAAGGGGCGGCCTGCTTGCCGATGATATGGGGCTTGGAAAAACCATTCAAGTCATTGCGTTTTTGCTGCATCAAAAAGCAAATGGGCGGTTGAAGCCGACGTTGATCGTCCTGCCGATAGCCCTGATTGAGAACTGGGTGGCGGAAATCGAAAAGTTTGCCCCAAGCTTGTTGGACGGTTTATATATTCATAAAGGAAGAGGACGGCTGGCTTCGTCGCAGCTCATTTCACAGTTTGATATCGTTTTGACAAGCTATGACACGCTCAAAATGGACCAGCTTCTGTTGGGGAAAATTGAATTTCAAGCGATTATTTGTGATGAGGCGCAAAACATTAAATCTCATACTAGCCAGCGCTCACGCGCCATTCGCGCCATGCAAGGACGTTTCCGTTTAGCGATGACCGGCACGCCGGTCGAAAATAGTTTAGACGAACTTTGGGCGATTATGGACTTTGTCCAGCCCGGCGCTTTAGGCTCTCTAAAAGAATTTCGCTTCCGCTATGTAGAAACGTCGGACTATGATGCGTTGCTTGCGGCCCTCCAACCGTACTATTTGCGCCGCACGAAGCAACAAATTCTCGATGACCGTTTGCCTAAAAAACACCTTGTTCCGCCGATTTATGTTGAAGCTTCGCCCATACAGAAGGAGATTGCCCAGTCAATGCTGGCCACAAAAGAAGTTGGTCAGGTCGCCATTTTGAATATGATTATGAGACTCCGTCAACTGTACGGCCATCCCGGTGCGGTCATTCCGAAATATGAACAGCTCTCTTATCAAGAAGTGCCGAAGCTGAAAGAAACGATGCACATCATTGAAACGATTCGGCAAAAGGGAGAGAAAGTGCTCATTTTTACTGAATTTCGCAAACTGCACTTTCTTTTAAAACGAATCTTTATGGAGACATACGGCATTTCTGTTCCAGTGATTGATGGCGATGCGAAAAATCGGCAATTGATTGTTCGACGTTTTAATGAAATGCAAGGCTTTGGCATTATGATTTCATCCCCAAAAGCGGCCGGCGTTGGCTTGACGATCACAAGTGCCAACCATGTGATTCATTACACAAGATGGTGGAATCCAGCGGTCGAAAATCAAGCAACTGACCGTGCATATCGCATCGGCCAGCAAAAGGACGTGTATGTCTACCATATTATTACGAGGGACAGTTCCCACTTTCCGCAGGGAACAGTAGAGGAATTGATGCATGAATTGCTTGAAAGCAAGCGCCATTTAGCCGAAAATGTCATTATTCCGTTTAATATGAGCGAGATCCAGCAAGCGGTCGCTGAGAAGGTGGTGGGGCGAAGACAGCTTGTGTAAAGCGCCGTTTTCGTGTCCGATCGGCGGATTCTCTTGTCTGACAAGGGAATCGCTTCGCATGAAACGTTCTACGTTCCGCTTCCGTTTGCAGGAGGTGGGGATATTTTTTAGCTAAGAGTTGTGGCAGGAAAACGGTTTGCCATGGCGAAATATTGGAAATACGATCTCTTTTTCGTGGACAAAAAAATGTTGCGGACAAGATGGCGGAGGGGGAGGGAGGGCGTGCCATGGCAAATGCCGGCGGGAGAAGATCGGTGTCGGATGCAAGGCTTGAGGTGATCAAAAAGCTCTTTCCGGAAGCGGTTGTGGATGGGGGCATCGATTGGGAGTGGCTGAAGAGGGTGCTTGGCGGTCACAAACGGCAGGAAGCATATGAGTTCATGTGGCCGGGGAAGGCAGAGGCGAGGCGGCTCGCTGAAACGCCTGCGTCCGGAGTATTGCGGCCGGATCAGGCAGCGAGCAAGCAGTGGGAGACAACAAACAATTGGTGTATTGAAGGAGACAATTTAGAAGTATTAAAACTGCTGCGGACGTCGCATGCAGGGGCCATCCAAATGATTTACATCGACCCGCCGTACAATACAGGAAAAGTGCTCACGTACAAAGACAATTGGCGCAAGGGGAAAGCCGTTGTTCCTAGCGGAATCCAGGAAGAAGCGCGTGCCCATGCCGGCTGGCTCAACATGATGTACCCGCGCCTTTGGGTGGCGAGGGAGCTGTTGGCGGAGACAGGGGCGATGTTTATTTCCATTGATGATACAGAACAGGCGAATTTGAGAAAAATGTGCGATGAACTGTTTGGCGAGCGAAATTTTGTCGCCACGTTCATTTGGCAGCGGGCGTTTTCGCCTGTGAACATGAACAAGTTCGCTTCGCGCAACCATGACTTCATCCTCTGTTACGCGAAAAATATCGACCGTTTAGCTTGGTACGGCTTGCCGCGCCATCCGGAAGCGGACGGGCGGTATGCCAATCCGGACAACGACCCGCGCGGGCCGTGGACGTCAGGAGATTTGTCGGTCGGTCCGCCGATTCCGGAAAAAATTTATGACATCGTGACGCCAGGCGGCCGGGTCGTTTCGCCGCCGAACGGGTATTGTTGGCGGGTGACAAAGGAGCGCTTCGCCGAGCTGGCGGCGGACAACCGCATTTGGTTTGGCAAAGACGGCAACGGGGTGCCGCGCCTGAAGCGGTTTTTAAGCGAAGTGAAGCCGACGGTGACACCGCTTACGATTTGGACGCATGATGAGGTGTCCCATTCGCAGGAGGCGAAAAAAGAGCTGAAGGAGCTGTTCGATGGGCTGGCGGTGATGGATTACCCGAAGCCGGTGAAGCTCATTCAGCGTATGGTGGCGTTGACAACGAAGGACAATGACATCATCCTCGACTTTTTTTCCGGCTCGGCGACAACAGCCCATGCCGTCATGCAGCAAAACGCTGAAGACGGCGGCCGGCGGTCGTTTATAATGGTGCAGCTTCCCGAGCCGCTTGCGGAAACGTCCGAGGCGTATCGGGTGGGGTTTCGGACGATTTGCGACATTGGCCGCGAGCGCATCCGCCGCGCGGGGGAGAAAATCGTCCGTGAAACGGGAAAGACAGAGCTTGATATTGGCTTTCGCGTGTTTCGGTTCGAGAAGAAATCGAAGCAGCCCGCTCGCTAGGTGGACGGGCTGCTTTTCGATTCGGCTGATGAAAAGCGCTTTGGTAAAACAGGCGTTGCGTCTATGTTCCGAGTCCCTGATGTCCGTCGTTTCAGGCGCTTTTTACAATGACGCCGCATCCCAACGGTCGTTGACAAAGACGTCGTACTCCGCGGCAATCGTTTCTTTGAGCTCCGCTAAAGACGGGATGCCGTCGGCGAACGTGTAGGTGTCAAGGCAAATGAGGGAGTATTCGTCGCCGGGATCAAATACGATGGTGACGACTTCTTCCGTTCCAGCGTCCACTTGTCGGATGGTGTCGCCGTCTTCCGGCTCCACGAGTACGTTTTGGTATGTTTCGCGAATCACGTAGTAGCCTTCCTGCAATTGTTCAGTGAATAGATGTTCGATGTCTGTCAGTTCGTGGACGATCATTATTTAAGTCCTCCTAACTTGTGAAATCATTCTTAATGTCAGTATATAACGTAGTCGTTGTCGATATAATAGATGTTGTGGAAAGTTCGAAAAATTGTCATTTTGTATGCCAAGCGTAGATAAGGTTGGGGGCAGGATTGACAAGGGAAAATAGCAGCTTCCTGCAAAAAGGCATCGCCCTCGTGGGAGGAATTCAAATATGAACAGGAAATTTATAGGAGTAATGTCCCTCTTTTTGATAATATTATTCGGAATGTATGGTGTCGGGACTAAAATTGTCGCCAAATCAAAAATTTATGAAACAGAGTCAACAACTACATTAGTGGTTAATAAAAATGATTTAGAGGACCTTTCAATTTACTTCTTAACGCCTTATATAACCAAAGCAGTACAGGATTATTATGGAAAACCATCTGGAATTCAGTGGTGGAAGCCTAAAATATTAGAGATTAAAAATTTAGAACCCGGGAGTCGTTATAAATTCTTACTCAAAATTCGTGTAGAAACATTTAAAGGGGCTCACAACCCTCCTTACGGAATTGATATAATAACACTTGAAATCGATTTTGACAAAATTCGTATTATTGATTACAAGCACATCGAAGAGAAGATAAAAAAACAAACATAGGGTATTACCTCTTTTATTTTTCCTAAATAATGGACTCACTAATCAGCGAGGAACAGCTGAGCTTATACAGCTGCTTTCTCCTGCCCGAGTTCGACAGTGACTAGGCAAATAAATCGCCTCTCAGTCCTTGATGCAGAAGGGCTGAGAGGCGATTAGGTATACTTGTGGCGTGTATCTAGGAGCGAGGATGAATGTCTAGGATCTTCGGTGGAGGCTCTAGTCCTAGAGTCGCAAAGGTTTGCCCTTATTTGGCGGTCAGTTCTGTCCGCTGATAAAGGTCCCCGTATTTCGAAGAAAAATGTCCGAGTGTGAGACGCTAGCATTCCTCTCTTACTTTCGGCCACGATTCGTTGGTCCGAATCTTTACGATGCGAACCAGCAAGAGAACCAGCTAACTGAGCAGCGCATGCACACGAATGCGGTCTTCCAAGCGATGATACATGGGTCGCAATTCCAATGTCGATTTCAGTGTACGAAAAGCCAGCTCGATATCCACCAGCTGCTTATATCCCAGCGCGACATCCTCGGCAGACAGTGTGTCATCGGACGTGCGGATAAGATATTTGCCATCATACTTTTCGGCTAAACGTGTGCCTATGGAATTCAGGGTTTTTTCCTAGGTTGACAACCCCAAAGTCCTTGATATAACGGGATTTCTGGACTTTTTATTTGCCTAAAATGGCCTCAAAACTGTCGAACTCGGGTCTACCAAAGAGGCGTCAAGGAAGTGCTTCTTGGCGTCTTCGATGGCCTTCCGGGGCTGGAGGAAGCCTTTCGGGCGGTGTATCCGAAAGTCGATGTGCAGCGCTGTGTCGTGCACAAAGTCCGCAACACCCTCAGCCGTGTTCGGAAAAAAGACCAATTCGAAGTGGCCGAGGATCTCAAGCT
>NZ_JAFWFM010000098.1:0-2773 GCF_017515625.1 Geobacillus sp. | reverse complement strand
TACGGGCTGTACATGACCGTCGCCAAACTGCAACAAACGAGCACAATCGACAACGGCACCGCCGGAACAAGCAGCGGCATGAGCAGCGTCAAGCTGACCAACGGATGAAACCCAACAAACGACGTCGCGAAAAAATAAACGGCAATCATTCCATACAGCCAGACGGAATGTTCCGCCCCGACGCGAAACCAGCCTCCAAGCCCAGCGAGCAGCGGAGACCGGGCCAGCATCTCGACAAACAACCCGGCTCCTAAAAACATGAAAAAATAGTTTCCCAATCCCTCTGTCCGCTCTTTCCAATGGCAGAGCGCCATCACCGCATACCGCTTCACCCGGCGCACAAGCAGCGCCCATCCGAAACAAAACAATCCAACACCAAATGCAAAAAACAGAGCTCCCGACACCTGGTACACCCCGCGGGCGAAAAACGTGGACACAATAAACGCTGACAGCGCTGCAGGTCCCATAGCATCGTGAACGGGGGCCGTCTCGACAAACTGGACCACCATATACAGCGCCACCGCCGCTGTATACACCGGCACCCACCACATTCCAATTCAGTCTTGAATGCGATCGTGCGTCATTGTTCTCACCTTTCGTTGCCATACGTTGAGATGATGATGCGACTGTTGTCCATAAGCGGCGAAAACGATTCCCCTCTCCGACAGCACACATTCACGTTTCAGCAGACGGGGCAAGCACCGGAAACCTGAGCCTCTCTACATCCAAAGCGATGTGGTGAACGTCCAATCGAAAAAAACGGGTGCCGCTACACCCGTTTCGCAAGCAGCCGCTCAAGCCCCGCCGCCACCCCATCTTCTTCGTGGGAGGACGTCACCATGTCGCAGATGGCTTTCAGCTCCGGCTCGGCATTGTCCATCGCCACGCGATAGCCTGCGACCTTAAACATCGACAAATCGTTATGGCTGTCGCCAAAAGCGACCGTGTCGCGCACATCGATGCCGTAATGGGCGGCGAGCTGTTTGAGCGCCTCGCCTTTTGTCGCCCGTTCGTTGTTCATCTCAATATTGTGCGGGTGCGACGAGGTAACCGTGACACCACGGAGCGCGGCAAATCGCGACGCTGCATCACGCAGCCGCTCGCGGTCGAGGGCGAAAATCAGCAGCTTATACATCACCGTCTGCGGGTCGTCCCACACCGTGCGGATGTCATCAACATACATCACCCGCGCCTGCTGGAACTGCTTGTTCACGAGCCACTTCACCTCTGGCGCCGCATCGGCCATCCCGGAAGCGAGCGCCTCCCATTGGGCGCGGTTGTGCAGGCCGACATAGACCGCATCGCCCGTGTACGTTTCGCAATACAAATCGGACTGTTCGCGCACCCACTCAAGCGTCGGACGGACGATTGTCCGCTCGAGCGGCGCCTCGCTGATGACCGTGCCGTCTTCGAGCGAAACGACCGCGCCGTTTAAGCTGGCAATCGGGCAGATAATGTCCGCCTCGCGAAGCGGGGCGAGCGCGTCTTTGCGCGCCCTCCCTGTCACGACGGCGACAATGTGGCCCTGCGCCTGCGCTGCGGTGATGGCCGCCCGGTTTCGTTCACTGATTTTTCCTTCCCTGTTTAATAGCGTTCCGTCCATATCGAGTGCAATCAACATCTCTGATCCCTCTTTCTTTCGTCATGCCAAAAGCGGCTGGAAAAACGGTGTTCCGACAGAAGCCGGGGCTAGTGGAAAGTTGGAAATATCCACCCTCTTCTCTCCGTACGTCAGCGCCTGACTCCATCTGCTCTTGTTCTGCAACGCTTCCTTTTTATTCTGATAGCTGTCGGGTTCTTCGATCACAAACGGTGCGAACCATTGGCGCACTTCATCAGAACGAGGGGGATTTGTGCTCATCTTAACGCCCAGCTCGCAAAAGTGGTGCTTGCCCTCCATTATAACAAACGAACGGAAAAATGGCGAAATGTTCTTCCTTCTCATAGTATAATATATGAAAGGCAGTTGGCACAAGGAGCAGAATTTTCGCCAAGAGATCTATTTTACTTTGCCAACGAATTGTTTGACCATCAACAATACGAACAAGCCATTCAGTATTACGAACAGTTTTTGCAGACAAAAAAAGGGTGGGTGGAAGATTGCATCGCCGCCTGCGGAAAGGTAGCGGATGGTTTTGATGCGCTCGGTGATGAAGAACAGGCATTGCGATATGCGTTCCGATCGTTCGAATACGATACCCCTCGGGCTGAATGCTGCTGCCGGCTCGGCTATTACTTTCTTCAGCGCAAGCAATATCGGCTTGCCGCATTTTGGTACCATTTAGCCACTCAGCTCACAATGCCTTCCGACAGCTGGGGATTTGTTCATCATGCTTGTTGGACTTGGCTTTCCCACTTGCAGCTTTGTGTATGTTACTTTTACATGGGCGAGTACGAGTTAGCATACCAACATAACGAAAAAGCCAAACAATACGTTCCTCATCATCCCGCGGTTTTGCACAACGAATGCTTGCTGCAATCCATTCTCGCCGCCGAAAGCACGTTCCACCAAACCGATGAATCGTGATGAAGGGAGGTTATGCTGCTTGTCTGACCGACGTCCTATTCGAGTAAAATGTCTTTCCCCTTTATGCGGAACATGGCCGCCGATTGTAAAAATCTATACCGGACCAACAGGACCCACCGGACCTCAAGGACCGACTGGACCTACGGGACCCGCTGGAGCAGGAGCCATCATTCCATTCGCTTCAGGAACAACGGTTGTCTTGACCGCCACTATAGCTGGGTTGGCCAACACCGCAAGTTTGATCGG
>NZ_JAFWFM010000097.1:0-11740 GCF_017515625.1 Geobacillus sp. | reverse complement strand
TGTCACTCCTTTGTTTTGGCTGTTGGGTGTCGTTACCTCAATGATGGCCGAAAACAACGGGGGTGGCAAGCTTTTTTTCTTCCAACCGTTGAAACTCAAGGGAAAACCGTGAGTGTGGAGGATAAACTTTTGACAATACCCTAACTGAGAAAGGGGGAAACGACATGAAAAATAGATGGCTATGGCTCCTCATCGCTGTATGGCTGTCCGGTTGCCCCTGGGGCAAAATTACACCTCCAATTTGACAACCTCCCGTTGACGATCGAAGCGGGTGTATGGAATGGCGGAGATGCCGACTGGCGCCCGGTGCAAAACGGAATCATTACTCTTCCGGAAAAGAAAGAGGCATACATTTATGCCATTCACACCTCTTGGAAAAAAGGGAATGCGATTTATGCGTTTTTCATTGAGGTGCGATAACTAGCACAGCGGAGGAAAAGGTGCAATAGAATAGCGATATGAGGGAGAAACAACAGCTGCCCTTCACCCGATCAGCGGCTGTAAGAACACCTGGCTGAGGCATATATAGTCAAAAAGAAAAAGAACACCGGGGAAACCCCAGTGTTCCAAGGCTTTTGCGGCGAGATTACATCATGCTACCCATATCCGGCATGTTGTTGTTGCCTTTGTTTTCTTCCGGTTTGTCGGCAACGACCGCTTCTGTCGTCAAGACCATGGCGGCGACAGAGGCAGCGTTTTGCAGCGCCGAGCGAGTGACTTTCGTCGGGTCAACGATACCAGCTTCGATCATGTCGACCCATTCGCCTGTTGCCGCGTTGAAGCCAATGCCCGGTTTTTCGTTTTTCAGGCGCTCAACGATGATCGAGCCTTCCAGACCAGCGTTTTGCGCGATTTGACGAACCGGTTCTTCGATCGCGCGCAAGACGATTTTCACACCCGTTGCTTCATCGCCTTCCGCTTCGATGGCCGCAACTTTGCTGTAGACGTTCATCAACGCCGTGCCACCGCCAGCGACAATGCCTTCTTCAACCGCAGCACGAGTCGAGTTGAGCGCATCTTCAATGCGCAGTTTGCGTTCTTTCAATTCCGTTTCTGTCGCTGCGCCAACTTTGATGACCGCTACGCCGCCAGCGAGTTTCGCCAAGCGTTCTTGCAGTTTTTCGCGGTCGAATTCGGACGTCGTTTCTTCAAGCTGCGCACGGATTTGGTTGATGCGCGCTTTGATGCGCTCCGAATCGCCAGCGCCTTCGACGATCGTCGTCGTTTCTTTCGTAACAACCACTTTTGACGCACGGCCGAGCGACGCGATCGTGGTCGATTTCAGTTCACGGCCAAGCTCTTCCGAGATCACTTCGCCGCCTGTCAAAATCGCAATGTCTTCGAGCATCGCTTTGCGGCGATCACCGAAGCCAGGCGCTTTGACAGCAACCGCATTGAACGTGCCGCGCAGTTTGTTGACAACAAGCGTTGCGAGTGCTTCGCCTTCGACATCTTCCGCAATGATCAGGAGCGGACGGCCTTGTTGCACGACTTGCTCAAGAACCGGTAACAGCTCTTGGATGCTCGATACTTTTTTGTCTGTAATCAAGATGTACGGATTTTCGAGAACAGCTTCCATTTTTTCCGTATCTGTAATCATGTACGGCGAAACGTAACCGCGGTCGAATTGCATCCCTTCGACAACGTCGAGTTCCGTCGTGAAGCCTTTCGATTCTTCAAGCGTGATGACGCCGTCATTGCCGACGCGTTCCATCGCTTCAGCGATCAATCGGCCGACTTCTTCGTCAGCAGCCGAGATCGCAGCCACTTGGGCGATCGATTCTTTTCCTTTGATCGGTTTGGAGATGGCTTTTAATTCTTCAACCGCTACCGCTACCGCTTTTTCAATCCCGCGGCGGATGCCCATCGGATTGGCGCCAGCTGCCACGTTTTTCAATCCTTCACGGATCATCGCTTGAGCCAATACGGTAGCCGTTGTCGTCCCGTCCCCAGCGATGTCGTTCGTTTTGCTGGCGACTTCAGCGACCAGTTTCGCGCCCATGTTTTCAAACGGGTCTTCGAGTTCGATTTCTTTCGCGATCGTTACCCCGTCGTTCGTGATGAGCGGAGAACCGAATTTTTTCTCCAATACGACGTTGCGGCCTTTCGGACCTAATGTGACTTTCACTGCGTCTGCGAGTTTGTCCACCCCGCGCAACATCGCACGGCGCGCTTCTTCGCTGAACTTAATTTCCTTTGCCATACCCCGTTACCTCCTTATGAATTTATTTCACTGCATGCCGTGAAAAAGGTAAGTATTCGTGTCATAAAGTTAAGGATATGTCAGTTTTCCGGAATGTTTATGTGGTAAACGCAATATATTAGCGGATGACAGCCAAAACGTCGCTTTCGCGCAAAATTAAGTATTCTTTTCCGTCGTATTTTACTTCCGTGCCGGCGTATTTCGAGAAAATGATGCGGTCGCCGACTTCAACTTCCGGCGCAACGCGTTGGCCGTTGTCAAGCACGCGGCCTGCACCGACAGCGACAACGCGGCCTTCTTGCGGCTTTTCTTTCGCCGTATCCGGCAGCACGATGCCGCTAGCCGTTTTTTCTTCAGTTTCCACGACTTCAATGACAATGCGATCGCCTAATGGCTTCAACACGGGAAACAACCTCCTTAACGATAGTTTTCGCCGTTCTTATTAGCACTCATCATTATTGAGTGCTAACACACTTATAATATTAATGAACTCTTCTCCGTTTTGCAAGTAGGAAATACAAAAAAATAACTGTTTTTCTTTCATGCGCGAAGATAAGGAGAAAATGGGATAACAAGCTGTCAGGCCCCAGATCAATCGGCGCACAAAATCCATTTTCATTATTGCACATTTCTAACATCAATAAACAACGCTAGGCAATTTTTTTGTGGCGGCCGCGCCAACCACGGCCGGCGCGCTTTTCTTATCATTTCGCCGAACATGTGCTACAATACGGATATATTTGAAATAAAGGGGTAAAACGATTTGAAGCGCCGTTACTGGTATGTCATCATCACCTATATCGCCATGCAGCTGTCTTCCTTTGTCGGTGTGCCGCTCCTTCGCTCCCTCGGCGTCGGCCAAGGCGCGCAAACACGTCTCGAAGCAGCGAAAATTGCCTCCGGCTATTGGGCGGTCATCAGCTTTTTATTGGCTTTTGCCATCATTTTATGGCTGCTGCGCGGCGACCGCGATGAACGGACAATGCGGCGGCTGCCGCTCGCCTCGTCATGGATGTGGGCGATCTCGGGCGTCTTTTTGGCGCTTGCCGCGCAAAGCGTTGCCGCCAACATCGAATGGCGTCTATTGGGCATTGAGCCGGGCTCGGAAAACACAAGGCAAATCATCGACATCATCCGCCTGACGCCATTGCTCGTCGTCGTCACGTCGGTCATCGGCCCGGTTTTGGAGGAACTCATCTTCCGCAAAATCATTTTTGGCTCGCTTTATGAAAAATACAACTTTTGGTTGGCAGCGCTGGCCAGCTCGCTTCTGTTTGCTCTCGCCCACATGGAGCCGGAGCATTTGCTTTTGTACACATCCATGGGGATGGTGTTCGCCTTTTTATACGCCAAAACCGGACGCATTTTCGTGCCGATGTTCGCCCATGTAGCAATGAACACGTTTGTCGTTGCCGTTCAAATTTTGTTGGCTGATGAATTGGAAAACATGATGCGCCAAGCGGAACTGCCGCTGGCCATTTGGAGGATTTGGCTATGACGCGCCATCCGCGGCTGTTTTCTGTTCCGTATTTCATCTTGGGCTTCCTGTTTACGTATTTGGCGATCGAAAGCGTTCATGAAACGATTTGGAACGTCTCAACCATCGCGTTGGCGGCGCTGGCCGCTTTTGATTTCGGCACCGCCTTTCGCTTGTTCTTCACACCGAGACAATAAAACCCTCCCCATTGGGGGAGGGTTTTTGCCTGGCGCCGTATGAACCGTCCTCTTGATGCTGCCCTCAATATGGATCGCCGCTTCCTTCCTCCGCCGCTAATTGCGCCTTTCGATAGCCGATTTTGGCAACCCAGATGCTCCCCTCATACAAAAGCGTCAGTGGAATCATGACGATCACTTGCGACAACACATCCGGCGGCGTAATGGCGGCCGCTAAAATAAGCAGCGCCAAATACGCATACTTGCGGATGCGAACAAGAAGCTGCGGCGTAATAAGCCCTAAGCGGGTGAAAAACAGGACAACAATCGGCAGCTGAAACACGATGCCAAACGGCAGCACGAGCTGCAGCAAAAACTGAAAATATTCATTAATGCCGATCATCTGTTGAATGCCGAGCCGTTCCGCCAGCTGATTCATAAACCGGACGACAAATGGAAACAAGACGAAATACGCAAAACCAACCCCGGCTAAAAATAGAATGATCGATGCTGGAATGTAGCTGAGCGTTGCTTTCCGCTCTTTTTCATACAGCCCCGGACTGACAAACGCCCAAATTTGATACAACAGCACCGGAGCAGTCAGTACAGCGGCGATGACAAAGGCAAACTGAAAATACACTTTAATCGGATCGGTGAGGCGGAACGCGTTCATCGTCAGCTGTTTCGCTTCCACAGTGTGCTGCAAATACACAATGACGTCATCGACAAAAAAGAAGCTGGCTACAAGCGCCGCAACGAAAAAGAGAAGCACGATGATCAGCCGTTTCCGCAGCTCTCCGAGGTGTTCATACACGGACATTTCTTTGTCATTCATCGTTTCCCCATCCTGCCTTGTCATCGGTCGGTTTTCGTTTCTTCGTCATCAGCGAGCCCTTTTGTGGCGTCTTTAAACTCGCGAAGCGACTGGCCGAACGACCGCCCCAACTCCGGCAGCTTTTTCGTGCCAAACAGCAACAAAATGACAAGAACGAGCAACAAATATTTCATGTGTTGTTCTCTCCTTTTTACGATGGCGATGGATAGTTTTTCAAAAAATAGACGAGCGACTGCAGCTCAATGGCTAAATCGATATGATGGACACGAATATGGTTCGGCACGTTCAACCGCGCCGGAGTAAAGTTTAAAATGCCTTTAATTCCTTGCGCGACAAGGCGGTCGGTCAGCGCTTGAGCCGCGGCGGCCGGCACGGTTAAAATCGCGATCGGAATGTCGCCGCGAAGCCGCTCCTCCAGCTCATCGAGATGATAGACCGGCACCCCGCCGACTGTCGTTCCGACCTTCCGTTCATCGACATCAAACGCCATGACAATTTTCGTGTTGTTATTTTTCGAAAAGTTGTAGTTTAAAAAGGCGGTGCCTAAATTGCCGACGCCAAACAAGGCGACTTCGGTCACCTCATCCTCTTCAAGCGTCTGGCGGAAAAACGACAACAAATAATTGACATTATACCCGTATCCCTTTTTGCCAAGCGCGCCAAAATACGAAAAGTCGCGGCGAATTGTCGCCGGATCGACTTTCACCGCCTCGCTCAGCTCGGCGGAGGACACGCGCTGCTTCCCTGAGGCATGTAAATTTTCCAAAAACCGATAGTATAACGGCAGACGCTTGGCAGTCGCCTGCGGGATTTTCGGTTGTTCGTTGCTCATCGTTTCATCCCCCAGCTAATCGGTTTTCCGTCGATAATGGCCGGACTTCCCGCCCGTTTTTTCGACCAAATACGTTGGACCGATCGTCATTCCTTTATCGAGCGATTTGCACATGTCGTACACAGTCAATGCGCATACCGAAGCCGCCGTCAGCGCTTCCATCTCCACTCCTGTGCTCCCTTTCGTTTTGACCGTCACGGTAATCACAAGTTTATACGCTTCCGCCTCTTTTTCCCAAGCAAAGGCAATATCGACGCCTTTTAACATAAGCGGATGGCACATCGGAATAAGATCGGCCGTTTTTTTCGCCGCCATGACCCCGGCCACCTGGGCTACCGCCAGCACATCACCTTTCTCAATGGCATTGTTCGTCATCTTTTCGTAAATCTCTTCATTGACGGTGACGCTCGTTCTCGCCACCGCTATCCTGATCGTATCTTCCTTGTTCGTAATGTCGACCATTTTCGCCCGGCCTTGTTCATTGAAATGCGTAAACGATGACAAGACAATCTCCTCCATTTATCACTATACACCATTTTTCGTTATCTGTCTTTGACCGTTTTCGCGACTTACGTTAAACTATTCGCGAGGTGACGGACATGATCATTTTGCAAGTGAATGGAATCACGAAATATTTTGGCGCTGACCTTATTTTATCGAATATAAAACTAGAAATACAGTCCCGCGCCCGCATTGCTCTTGTCGGCCGCAACGGCGCAGGCAAATCGACGCTGCTGAAGATCATCGCCGGCGAACTTTCTTCCGACAGCGGTGAAATCATCAAGCCAAGCCATATCAAAATCGGCTATTTGGCGCAAAACAGCGGGCTCGACTCGTCACGCTCCATTTGGGACGAGATGCTGGACGTATTCGCGCCGCTCCGGGCGATCGAAGCGCAGCTAGCAGAGCTCGGCGCCCAGCTTGGCGACCCGGATCTGCTCGCCGATCCGTCCCGCTACGAAAAAACGCTTCAAGCGTATGACAACTTGCAAGAGCAATACAAAGAACAAGGGGGCTATCAGTATGAAGCCGACATCCGCTCTGTTTTGCACGGGCTGCAATTTTCGTCATACGATTACCAAACAACGCCCGTTTCCTCGCTAAGCGGCGGACAGCGGACGCGGCTCGCCCTTGGAAAACTGCTGTTGGCCAAGCCGGACTTGCTTATTTTAGACGAGCCGACGAACCATTTGGACCTCGATACGCTCACATGGCTCGAGCAATATTTACAGGCATACCCCGGCGCCGTTCTGCTCGTTTCCCATGACCGCTACTTTTTGGACAAAGTCGTCACCGAAGTGTACGAGCTGTCCAACGCGACGCTTAAGCGGTATAGCGGCAATTACAGCCGCTATTTGGAGCTTCGGGCCGAGCAATACGAACAAGAGCTAAAACGATACGAAAAGCAACAGGAGGAAATCGCCCGCCTCGAAGACTTCATCCGGCGCAACATCGCCCGCGCCTCGACAACGAAACGGGCGCAAAGCCGGCGAAAGCAGCTCGAAAAAATGGAGCGGCTTGAACGCCCGGCCGGAGATGAAAAATCAGCTTCTTTTTCTTTTGCGATTGAGCGGCCGAGCGGCCATGAGGTGCTCACCGCAGAGCAATTGACCGCCGGCTATCGCGAAGGCGCACCGGTCATCCGCCAAATCAGCTTTCGCATAACACGGGGGGAGAGTGTCGCCTTGGTCGGACCAAACGGCATCGGCAAGTCGACATTGTTGAAGACGATCGCCGGAAAGCTCCCAGTCCAATCCGGAAAGCTCCGGTACGGTGCAAATGTGAAAATCGGCTATTACGACCAAAACCAGGCGGAACTGTCGACAAACAAACGAGTGCTCGACGAGTTGTGGGACGCCTACCCGGACAAAACCGAAAAAGAAATTCGCACCGTGCTCGGCAACTTTTTGTTTTCCGGCGACGACGTCTTAAAACCGGTTTCCGCCTTAAGCGGCGGAGAGAAAGCACGCCTGGCGCTCGCCAAACTCATGCTGCAAAAAGCCAACGTTCTCTTGTTGGATGAACCGACCAACCATCTCGACCTTGACAGCAAAGAGATGCTCGAGCAGGCGCTTGTCGACTATCCGGGAACGATCTTGTTCGTCTCCCACGACCGCTATTTCATTAATCGCATCGCGACAAAGCTGTTTGAACTCTCGGGCGATGGGCTTGTCGAATATTTAGGAGACTATGACTATTACGTGGCGAAAAAAGAAGAAATGCGCGAATTGGCGCGCCTGGACTCCCACCCGCCCGCATCACCGGACAGCGGCGAAACAGCCAAATCCACATACGAGCAAGAAAAAGAGGAAAAAAGACGACAGCGCCAACGGCAGCGCCGTCTGGAAGAGATCGAAGCCGAGATCGCCGCACTGGAAGCACAAATCGCTGAAACCGAGCAGCAGCTGTGCGACCCGTCTGTATACGGCGATTATGAAACCGTGCAGCAGCTCACGCAAGAAAACGAAAAGCGGAAACAGCAGCTTGAAACGTTATTGGCCGAGTGGGAACAGCTCTACGCCTCGTTTTGAGCCAATCCGCTGCCAGGGAACGCCAACACGGGCATCTAGCGGCTTCATGTGCACTGCTCGTGCGCATCACCGCGCCAGGCCGATCACAGGCCAAACTCATTTAGCAGCCTTTTGCCTTGTTCATGAAAGCTGCTTCTTAGGTGAAGGACGATGACTGACAAGAGGGTGTCCCCAAAGGATTGGAACACCCTCTTTCGTTGCATATATATGCTTGCTGTTTCTGCCGCACTAGACGTGCGCCTATCTTGAAGGCAGGCGACCTTTTAGGTCAGCCCCGTTTTTGTGTTAATCACATTATACACAAAGAAATCCACACTTTTCTGTGCAAAACAGAAGTTATTCACCGACTTTTCCACATTATCCACAACCAATCCCTTTCCTCATATGAAAAAATGATTGTGTATTGCACTCCTCGCCGTTATCATGTTTTTTTACTTTTCCACATTGTCCACAACCTATGGATAAAAATATGCACAACAAGTCCCCACCCGACGGCCGTTCCGCTTGCCAAACAAAAAAGAGCAGACCACCTGCCCTAAGCGATCCGCTCTATGAAATCCCCAACCTCCTAGAAGGCCGGTGACAAACTGCTGTCACGAGCAAATCAACGGCATTTCGCCAAAAAAGAAGGCTGATTCCACAGTTTTTCTCTAATTGAGAAACAAGTGGAGCTAGCAGTATTTTGTACTAAATCACCGACCTTCTAGACAAGCGGCAAGCTTGGATTGGCGTTGAGCGCCAAATCAGCCCGCTTTCCTTGTTGATATAACACAGTTCCCGCAACGGCAATCATCGCCGCATTATCAGTGCATAGCGATAACGGTGGGATGACAAGCTCCACATCGGGGAGCTCTTTCATTTTCTCCTGCAGTGCAGCCCGAAGCCCGCGGTTGGCCGCCACTCCGCCGGCGAGCAGCACTTGCCGCACATTGTACTGTTTCGCCGCCTGCACTGTTTTCGTCACCAGCACATCGACGACGCTGGCCTGAAAGCTCGCGGCCATCTGTCTCGGATCGATCTCCTCGCCGCGCTGCTTCGCTTTGTGGAGCGCATTGAGAACCGCTGATTTTAAGCCGCTGAAGCTGAAATCATACGAACCTTCCTCAAGCCACGCTCGCGGCAAATCAATCACGGGCTCGCCCTCATGAGCCAACCGGTCGATGTGCGGTCCTCCTGGGTACGGAAGGCCTAAAGCCCGCGCCACCTTGTCATACGCCTCACCAGCAGCGTCGTCGCGCGTCTCGCCAATGACTTGAAACGCCCCGTGGCCTTCCATGTAAACAAGCTCCGTATGCCCGCCGGAAACGACAAGCGCCAACAGCGGAAATTTCATCTCCGCCACGAGCTGGTTGGCGTAAATATGACCAGCAATATGATGCACCCCGACAAGCGGCAACCCGTGGGCAAACGCGAGCGCCTTTGCGGCGTTCACCCCGACAAGGAGCGCCCCAACCAACCCCGGTCCGGCCGTCACCGCAATGGCATCAAGATCGGAAAACGATACGCCAGCCTGCCGCATCGCTTCCTCCATGACGAGTGTAATTTGTTCGACATGATGGCGCGAGGCAATTTCCGGCACAACACCGCCAAACCGCCGATGGCTTTCCATTTGCGACGCCACAACATTCGATAAAATCTCTTTTCCGTTTTTCACCACGGCCGCCGCTGTTTCATCGCAGCTCGTTTCAATACCTAGTACATGCACGTTTTCATTCATGTCAGTTTCACCCACATCACTAGCGCATCTTCAAAATTGTCCGGATAATACCGTTTGCGGATGCCGCCATTGCGAAACCCAAGCTTTCGGTACAACGACTGGGCGACATGGTTCGAGACGCGCACTTCCAGCGTCATCGTCGCCGCCCCATGCTGCTTGGCTGTTTCCATAAGGCGGCGCATAAGCGCTTCGCCGAGTTTTTGTCCGCGAAACTGTGGCAGCACAGCGACATTCGTCACATGCGCTTCATCAATCACGAGCCACATCCCCGCATACCCGATGATCCGTCCGCGGTGCACCATGACAATATATTTCGCGTAACGATTGTACATCAGTTCATTATAAAAAGATTCCCGGCTCCACGGCGCGGTAAACGACGCCTGTTCGACTTGCACGACCTCATCGATATCATGAATGGTCATCGGCCGGAATTGCACATCGATCCCCATCGTCCCCGTCCCCTTTTTGTTTCGCAAGCCATTTCGCTTCCGCTTCCGCAAGACGGATGTAATTCGGCACAAACGTATGCGGATTCTCATGTTCTTTCTCTTTTCCGAGCATGATGAGCTCACTTGGCCGCGGCAATGTCAACGACGGCGGCGTCATGAAAAACCGCCCGCCCAAGCGGCTCCGAAACAGCTCACTATATACCGGCGCATCGGCTCCGATGAACAATACATCCTCTCCCCGTCTGCGTAAATGATCGGCCCACTCGTCCGCCGCCACAATCCGGTCCGCTTCAAGGCATCGGAGCGCGCCGTCCTCGTACCGGTACAACCCGGTGTAAATTTGTCCGCGCCGCGCGTCAAACAGCGGGACGAGCAAACCGGGGAAATACCGGCCATTAGCGGCGAGCACCTCTAAACTCGAGACGCCGGCTATCGGAATGCCGAGCGACCAAGCGAGCGTTTTCGCAATGGTGACACCGATCCGCACCCCGGTATAAGATCCAGGGCCTTTCGCAACAACAACTAAATCAAGCTCATTGGGCGCCATTCCGCACTGCCGAAGCAGCGACTCAATGGCCGGCATCGTCCGGACAGAATGATCTCTTTTGACACTCGTAATGAATTCCCCTTTAATAACATCCCCATCCGCCACAGCAATGCCTAGCGGCATATTCGATGTATCAATCCCTAATATTTTCATGACGCAAAAATCTCCTTGCATAGCTGTTCATAGCGCCACCCTGACGGCTCAAAGACAAGTCTCCGTTCATCGCCGCCATGGCGAAACAAAGAAACGGTCAGCCGCTCCTCAGGCAGCTGCCCCGCAATCAAATGGGCCCACTCGACAACCGCAACACCATCACCGTTAAAATATTCATCAAATCCGAGATCCTCCCATTCGTCTTCAAGCCGATACACATCCATATGATAAAGCGGCAGCCGCCCATCATACTGCTTGATAATCGTGAAGGTCGGGCTGTTGACGTTTTGTACAATGCCCAGCCCCTCGGCAATCCCTTTCGTAAACGTTGTTTTTCCCGCACCTAAATCTCCCTCTAACGCGATGACCATCCCCGGCTGAAGCCGTTCTCCGAGCCGGCGTGCAACCGCCTTCGTCTCTTCCGGAGAATGCACGGTAAGTTCAAACTGCTTCATGGTGTTCCACCTTATTCCATTTTATCATCTTTGCTTCCGCTTTTGAAATTTTACCATAAGGAACGGCAACGTTGCCACTGCCGGCGCCAAAAAAACAGCCATACAAAACAAAAGGACTGCCCTGCTAAGGCTATATTGAGCCTCCCGGGCAGTCCTGAGATCAAACTCGCAAAACAAAAAGAAAAAGGGAATTAGGCGTGTTGCTACTCCCTGGTGAATAAGATTGCCTAGCAGCGACCTACTCTTGCAGGGGCGCTGGCCCCAACTACCATCGGCGCTGGAGGGCTTAACTTCCGTGTTCGGGATGGGAACGGGTGTTTCCCCTCCGCTATCACCACTAGGCAAGCGATTCAGTTTCGACATCA
>NZ_JAFWFM010000001.1:0-19037 GCF_017515625.1 Geobacillus sp. | reverse complement strand
TCGTAGACCAATACCGGATCACCGACATTCGAGCGAATTCCATTACCGGGTTTGAAGTGGCACTCGATGGCATCTTGTTGGCGTATTCCCTGGTCACACTAGGGCTAGTTGAGCGCTGACGCTCAACTAGCACCACGGGTTTTTATAGAATTTTTGTAGGAACCTTCGATATGAGTCGATTATTCGCAATCCCCAGCAATCTTTCTCTAACCTCTTCTTTATCCATCTCTTCAAACCGATCCATAAAATCGTGAAGAATTTTTTCGTCCACCATCGTTGCTTTCCCAATATGAATTTTCGGAAACACTTGCTCTGGATGCACTTCATTTTCGTTAAGCAATTCTTCAAACAACTTTTCACCAGGACGAATGCCGGTAAATTCGATGCCGATTTCTTCGACGGTATATCCGGATAGTTTGATTAAGTTTTTTGCGAGATCAACGATTTTGACTGGTTCGCCCATGTCCAAAACGAAGATTTCGCCGCCTTTGGCAAGCGCGCCGGCTTGGATGACGAGCCGGGATGCTTCCGGAATCGTCATAAAATAGCGCGTCATATCCGGATGGGTGACGGTAACGGGACCGCCGGCTTGAATTTGCTTTTTAAATAACGGAATGACGCTGCCTCGGCTGCCGAGGACGTTTCCAAAGCGGACAGCGACAAATTTTGTTTTACTCTGCTTGTCCAATTGTTGAATAATCATTTCCGCAAAGCGTTTTGTCGCTCCCATTACATTGGTTGGATTGACAGCTTTGTCAGTCGAAATTAATACAAAGGTTTGGACACCAAATGTAGCGGCCGCTTCAGCAACGTTTTTCGTCCCGAAAATATTGTTTTTGACCGCTTCTTTCGGGTTGTATTCCATTAACGGAACGTGTTTGTGCGCCGCTACGTGGTAGACGACATCTGGCTTATGTTCTTCCATCACTTCAAACATACGCTCACGGTCTTGGATGTCGCCGATGACTGGAACAATGTCGATTTGATCTTTATATTGATTGCGCAGTTCCATGTCGATTTGATAAATGCTGTTTTCGCCGTGGCCGAGAAGAACGATTTTTTTCGGGTTAAACCGGCATACTTGCCGGCAAATTTCCGATCCGATCGAACCGCCGGCGCCCGTGACTAAAATGACTTTGTTTTCGATATAGCTGGAGATGCTTTCAATATCGAGTTCGACCGGCTCGCGGCCAAGCAAGTCTTCCACTTGGACATCGCGGAATTGACTGACAGATACTTTCCCGGTCACAATATCTTCAAGTTTCGGAACAATTTGCGTTTTTGCTTTCGTTTTCGCGCATTGTTCAAAAATGCGATTCAGTTCCTTTTTTGTCAATGAAGGAATCGCAATGATGATATGTTCAATTTTCAGCGCGCGAACGACATCTTCAATATCTTTCGTCGTTCCCATCACAGGAATGTTAAAAAACTGCAATTTTTGTTTATTAGGATCATCATCAATAAACGCAATTGGCTTCAGTTCCGCTTCTGGATTGTTTACTAACTGCCGCGCCACCATCGTTCCCGCGGCTCCCGCACCGATAATGAGCGTCCGCCGTTTATTCGCGTTTGGTCTTATGTAGCGGTCGCGGAACACTCTCCAGACAAACCGCGAACCGCCGATGAGAATAATATGAATCATCCATGTAATCATCAACGCGCGGACATAAATATCTTGAAAGGCGGAAAATTGCACGATCGCTGTTGTGATAATCGAAAACGTGACCGCCTTAATAATCGCCGTTAATTCGCCGATGCTCGCGTATTCCCACGCTTTATGGTACAAACGGTATATAAACGCAAAAGAATGATGGCTGACAAGCAGCGTTAACGCCGATAACAGAACCGATTTGTATTTCCAGATTTGTATTCCTGGATGAATCGTAAACAAGCTGACGTAAATCGCCGTTAACACGATTAATGAGTCCAATATTATTAAAAACGTTAATCGTTTTCGATATGCCAACGCACTGCGTCTCCCTTCGTATAATAGATAACGAGCCATGTTCGCCATGGCTCGTTATGATGCATTCGTATTTTGTTTTGTTTCCGCAATAATTTTCTCCATAAATGCGAGTAAATCGTCCCTTAACTCCTCATTCTGCAACGCAAACTCAATTGTCGTCTTAATAAATCCGATCTTCTCGCCAACGTCGTAGCGCTTGCCTTCGAATTCGTAGGCGAAGACACGTTGAATTTCGTTCAATTTTTGAATCGCGTCGGTGAGCTGGATTTCGCCGCCGGCGCCGGCTTCTTGTTTTTCAAGGAATAAGAAGATTTCCGGTGTGAGTATGTATCTTCCCATAATCGCTAAGTTGGATGGCGCGGTGCCTGGTGCTGGTTTTTCGACGAATTGGCGGACTTGGTAACGGCGTCCGTGTTGTTCAATTGGATCGATGATGCCGTAACGGTGCGTTTCGTTATCAGGCACTCTTTTGACACCAATAACGGAACTGAGAGTTTGTTCATATTGGTCAATTAATTGCTTTAAGCACGGCGTTTCCGCTTGGACGATGTCGTCACCAAGCAGAACGGCAAACGGTTCGTCGCCGATAAAGTTGCGTGCGCACCAAACGGCGTGGCCGAGCCCTTTCGGTTCTTTTTGACGAATGTAGTGAATGTCGACTTTCGATGGCTCTTTTACTTTTTCGAGTAAGTCGTATTTGCCTTTTTGAATTAAGTTTTGTTCAAGCTCAAAAGCGTTGTCGAAATGGTCCTCGATCGCGCGTTTTCCTTTTCCTGTGACGATGATAATATCTTCGATGCCAGAGGCGACCGCTTCTTCGACGATGTATTGAATCGTCGGTTTATCGACAATCGGAAGCATTTCCTTAGGCATCGCTTTCGTCGCTGGCAAAAATCTTGTGCCGAGCCCCGCTGCTGGAATGATCGCTTTGCGTACTTTTTTCATGGTACGTAACCCCCTATGTATAGTTGGCCCCTATGCCCCCGCGCATCGGTGCAACCGTAGCTGCGCCGATGCGCCGATGCATATGGGCATAAAAAACAGCCCCTTTTCGGGACTTAGTTTGGCATTTTTGATTTCAGATTCAAGATTTCTTTTTCATGATCGATCAGTTTGTCGAACATCACATCGGATCGGCGCTGCAAGGACGAGACGGTGACATCGACGGATTTTCTGATGCTCGTGACATCGTTTAAAATGAGGGATTGATTGTGTTTGGAAATGCGCAGCTCTTCGAGGATTCGCTCTTGCATTTGCTTCATGCCGGCCATCTCGTGTTCTAGTGTTTGTTGGCCTTGTTGCAGCTGGGTGATGTCTTTTTGGATTTGAGAGACCGTCGTTTCCAATGTCCGTTGGCCTTCTTGGAGCTGGACGATCTCACGCTGCAATGCATTCTGGCCTTCTTGCAACTGGACAATGTCTTTTTGAATTTGAGAGACCGTCGTTTCCAATGTCCGTTGGCCTTCTTGGAGCTGGACGATCTCACGCTGCAACGCCTTCTGCCCTTCTTGAAGCTGGGCAACGTCCTTTTGAATTTGGGAAACCGTGGTTTCTAATGTCTGTTGGCCTTGTTGCAGTTGGGTGACATCCTTCTGAAGTTGTGATACGTCTTGCTGCAGCTGCGATACGTCTTGACGAATGTGTCCGACTGTTCCTTCCAACCGCTCAAGCCTGTCGTGGACTGGTTTCAGTTCTTCTTGCAAGACGGAACGAAGCAATTCTTTCAGCTCTTGGCTCATGGCTTCACCTCCTTGACGCCATTATAGCATGGCGCGGCAGGGAAACGTTACAACGTGTATTCTCCTTGTCCGGAGTCATTCAGTGGAATGCGTTGATGAGGAACTTCATGCCCCAAAATGACAAGGCTTGGATCATCCCAGTCCGCATACGGCGGCTTCTTCACAGGTTTGCCCACCGGCTGCCGAAACAAAGCTGGATCTGGCGAGTTTTTCGATAAATGGTCATCCTGGTAGGCCGTGTATACACATATTTTTGAAAAAGGCGGAAGATCCAAAAGCCCCCGTAACATATAGGCATGAAGCATGCCTCCTTCAAACTGCTGTTTCGCCTTTTCCCAACTCTTCTCTCTTACTGTTTTTTTACATTCAAAAATGTGCAGTTCCCAACATTGCTTCTCTCTTCTGACAAAGACGATGCCATCGGGTGTGTTTTTGGTTCGAAGATAAGGGAATCCGTTGTTAGGCTTGATCGAAAACACTACGGCTTCGTTGGAACAGTGGAGCGTTACTTGTGCTTCTCCCGATTTTTCCTGCTCGATCACATATAACGTTCCGCCTGTTTCCCCCGTTTTCTCATAAAAGCTTCGCTCAAGGTATTCGAGGTTATTCATTCTCTCCATCCTCTTCCCCGATCTGGAATGCATACGTCTCTTCATTCAACTGCCAAATGACTTCATTGAACGTTTCCGCCGGAAAGCCGTTTTCGGTCGGAATGAGCGGCGTGATGATCGTGTCTTGGCCTTGCATGCGGAACTGGTACGCCCTCACCTTTTTCGGATCAATCGCGTCCTCATCGACATAGCCATACGTTTTCATCAACTGTTCTCTCTTTGGATACTGGTGAAGTTTGATCAAATTGTTCACCTGTTGGAACAAAATATCGCTATGGGTGGTCAACCACACCGGCATGCCTCGGTTGGCCAACTTGACAAGCGCTGTCGCTAATATGCGCTGGACGCGTGGATGCAGATGCGCTTCTGCCTCTTCAAAAAAGAGTGAACGGTACGTTGCTTTTGATTTTAAAAACAAAATGAGCGGCGACAGTTCAGTTACAAGCGACGATGTGACGTATAACGGCAAGCGCTCTTGTTTGCCTTGTGGGCAATAGTAGAACGATGGAATCGGTCCTTTTTCTTGGTCCATGGTTCCGTTGGCAATCTCGGTTTCAATAAATCGTCCGATGTCCGCATATTTCGACTGTCCGCTTTCCTCCAAACGCAACAACGCTTGCAAGAATCGATAGACAGGCAACGTGAAGTCAAGGGATGGTTCCTCATGTTCTTCGTTGATCATCCGTTCCATCATTTCTTGCACCAGCGCCTTGTAAGACAACATGAACCCTGTTCTCGAAGCGGGCAAATACAGCGCTTCGCCAATGGCCCGCCCTTGGATGCCGCCTTGTCTGGATGGTGGGTAAAACGGCGATGTAAGTCCATCCATCAACAAATTCCACGTAATGTATTGAGCCATGCGATACCGCTCTGTCGCTTGTCCCTTGCTTCGATCCGTATACGGGATGCGAATATAGTGTTTCCCCGTCGAAAAACGAGTGCCTTGGAGCGAATCTTTCTTTTCAAAGATGATTCGCAGCGGTTCAGAACGGCGGTACCGCTCGATGCTTAACGAACCGATCGGGATTTTGCGCCGAAAAATCGTTCGAACCAACTCGCTTTTTTTGTTTCTGAGAACATCATTAAACCATTGGACAAACAGTTGCGCTTCACGGTCTTGGATGAGGCAGTCATCGCCGATAGACGATTCAAGAAAGCGATCGATTTCCTTGTACGTGGACGTGTTCGGAGGGTCTTTTGGAAACAGCTTGCGCCCCTCGGACAACACCCCCCAAAGAAGCGACATCAGATAGCTTTTCCCACTGTTGTTGTCGCCGACAAACAACATCAACGGGGCAATATCGATTTCCCCCTGTTTGATCTTTCCAAATCGCTCAACCTTTAACGCCCAAGTTTGTTCCATGCGCGTATCGCCTCTTTTCACAGATTACGGATCCTCTATCTTTCTATTATAAACGATACGCCTGACTCATAATCACTGAATTAGATAAAAACGAGTGAAAAATCGGGCATCTAACCCGCCCTCACACCACACCCTCGACGACGGGCGTCTAAGGTGCCGGGACCGTCATCGTCCCCACCCACGGCATGGCCGAGTGCCTCCATTGATAACGGTAAGGAGACATCACCGAAAAGGAAAAAGGAAGCTGTTTCGGTTTTGTTGACTAAAATAGGAGACGAGTCAACAAATGGCTGAAACAGTCGGGCTAGCCTGTTGGCTGAGGCGCTTCTTCCTAAAAGAGGCCGAGAAATTTTTTCTTTTTGATCCGCACGGGCTCGTCGCGATAGACGGTTTGCCCGCCCACAAGCAGTTCGGCGTTTTCTTGGAAGAAATAAACGGCGTCGATGCCGAATTCGCAGTCGATCGTATCATAAGCCGTCCGCAGTTGGAAAGAACGGCTTGTGAGATTATGAGCATCTGAGGCAATGAAGTGCACCCAGTTCGCTTCGATCAACTGCATTGAAAACTTCTGAATATTTTTTCCGAAACGGCCCACGACGCTGGCGGCAGTCACTTGGGTAAGGACGCCTTTTTGGACGAGCTCGTACAGCCGATCTGGTTTTTCGATGATTTCAGCGTTCCGCTCCGGATGGGCGATCACAGGAGTGAGTCCTTTCAGCTGCATCTCAAACAGCAGCTGGTTCGCATAGCGTGGAACATGGTCAGATGGAAACTCGATCAAAATGTATGGCGATTCCCCGGTGAGCGGGAGGATGTCGCCCTGTTCCCAATGTTTCAGCACATCGCCATGGATGCGAACCTCCTGACCTGCTAATACAGTCAACGGAATTTGGTTTTGTTGGAGCTGCTCGTTTAACCGTTGGACGGCAGTGATGACATTTGGCGCGGGATTATCATACTTTCCATTGCGATGATGGGGAGTGGCGATGATCGTGGTAATGCCTTCATCGACAGCTGCCTTCGCCATCGCAATGGCGTCGTCCATCGTTTGCGCCCCGTCATCAACACCCGGCAAAATGTGGCTATGAATATCGATCATCACCGTCTCCCTCTTCTCCATCGTTTTCCAATATCTTGAACACCCTTAATCATAGCATAGGAGATTCGTCATAGCAATCGTGTTTTTTTGTCGCTTTTTGTCGAAAAAGAAGTTCTGCTGGCGCCATTTGTTGGCTGTTTCGTGAACAGTGGACATGATTTGCCAAAATTTGATAGGTTCGCACATTCTTCTAGTTGTTTCACCAAGGAAAACAAACTATAATCATAATGATGAATTTTAAAATCGAAGGAAGGTTGGACATGAGAGCAGAACGGCGAAAAAAACGAAGATGGCTGCGATGGGTCGGGATCATCGTTGCGTTGTTTGTAATTGGTGCGGGGGCGTTTGCCTATTCCGTTTACCATAATGTGAAACAAACAGCGGATCAGATGCATGAAGAGATCAACTGGCAATCGAAAAAACGGGAAGGAAAAGTATCGGTGGAACGGAAAACGCCGATTTCCATTTTGTTGATCGGTGTCGATGAACGGAAAGGGGATAAAGGACGCGCCGATACGCTCATCGTCATGACAGTCAATCCAAACAAGCAGTCGATTGAGATGGTCAGCGTCCCGCGCGACACGAGAACGGAGATTATCGGAAAAGGGACGGAAGATAAAATCAACCACTCGTACGCCTTCGGCGGCGTGGAGATGACGATGGCGACGGTGGAGCATTTCTTAGATATTCCGATTGACTATTACATTAAAGTCAACATGGAAAGCTTCCGCGACATCGTGAATGCCGTCGGCGGGGTGACGGTGAACAACCCGTTCGCGTTTACGTATGAAGGAACGCACTTCCCGAAAGGCGAGATTACGTTGAACGGCGATGAAGCGTTGAAATATTCGCGCATGCGCTACGACGACCCGCGTGGCGATTTCGGGCGCCAAGACCGGCAGAAACAAATCATTCAAGCGATTATTGAGAAAGGCGCCAGCTTCTCGTCGCTCACAAACTACAGCGATGTGCTCGCGGCGATCGGGAAAAACGTGAAAACGAACTTGACGTTTGAGGAAATGAAAGACATTCAGGCGAATTACAAAGACGCCCGCAAGCACATTAAGCAGCTGCATATTACGGGACAAGGGACGAAAATCAACGGCATTTATTACTTGCTTGTGCCGGAGAGCGAACGGTTGGCGATTTCAAATGAGTTGAAGGAGCATCTGGAGTTGAAGGCAACAGCGGCGAAGTAAATGAGACGCGCACCTTGTAAGGTGCGCGTTTTTATTGGGCGATGAAGCGCTTGGCGAGCGCATTGGCCCACACTTTGGCGCCTTCTGCGGTCGGCAGGTCACTTTCCGGATCAACGTATTGGTTTAGTTCCTCACTTTTATGGTCAGGCCAGGCGGACCAGTGATCGAAGTAGGCGTATCCGTTGTCTTTTGCGAACCGTTCGAGTGCTTCGACTTGTTTTGGATAGTATGTAGCGTTGTAAATCGGGTTCGGCGGCTGCAAGATCACGACCGCATCCGGGGCCGCCGATTTGAGTTGGTCGATGATCGATTGGATGTGGGCGAGCGTGTCGTCGATCGCCACGACGCCGTTGTCGTTTAACAAAAACGGTTCAAGCAAGACAAGATCCGGCTTATCCTTGGCCCAGTCGGCGGCGATGCGCTGTCGGTCGGCGTCGGCGGTCGTCAAGCCCTCGTATTCGTGGACGGTGATGTGAAACACGCCTTTCCCGTACGCTTTGTCGAGCGCCTGTTTTAATAAATCAGGCCAGCCGCCGTTCTCTGGCGTTGATTCGGAGCCAGCGATGACAAGGCGGATTGGGCGATTCTCCTCCACCGCCCGCTTGATGGCAGCTTGTGCAGCCGCAGGCAGCTGCCTAGCGCGGGCGAGGATCGCTTCCGTTTGGCTCGTCTCCATTTCCTGCTTGGCGGATATTTCGACTTTCGCCCGCGCCGCCTGCACGGTGGCGTCGATTTTTCGTTCCCAGTACAAATGCCCGGTTATGATGAAGGCAAGGCAGGCGGCGGTGAACAACAAGATCAAGATGAAGTTTCTCAACGGCTCTCCCCCTTTTCTCTATCAGAACGGCTTCCCGCGGTCGGGAAGCCGTTTTTGGTTACTTGTATTGATAGTAATAATAATACCCGCCGTCGCGGTGCTTCCGCTTATTCAAAACGACGCCGAGCAGCTTGGCGTTGGCCGCTTCGAGCAGCTCCTTCGCCTTGACGGCCGCCTCGATTTCCGTGCCGCCGCTTTCGATGACCAAGACGGTGCCGTCGCATTGATTGGCTAAAATTTGCGCGTCTGTCACGGCCAAGACAGGCGGAGTGTCGAAGACGACAAGGTCAAACGTCTCATACAGCTGTTCGAGGCATTGCGCCATCGCTTTCGAGCTGAGGAGCTCGGCGGGGTTGGGCGGAATCGGGCCCGACGTCAAAACCGACAAGTGATCGATTTCGGTCGCTTGGCACGTCGGCAACAGCGGCGCCGAGCCTGTTAAGACGTTCGTCAGCCCCATGTAGTTGTTCAGGCGAAACGTGTAATGCACCGTCGGTTTGCGCAAATCAGCATCAACAAGTAGCGTCTTTTTCCCTTGTTGGGCGAAGACGACAGCCAAGTTCGCCACGGTGGTCGATTTCCCTTCGCCAGGCCGCGTTGACGTGACAATTAAGGAACGAAGCGGCGCATCAATGAATGAAAACTGGATATTCGTCCGGATCGTCCGATATTGCTCTGCGATGGGCGATTTCGGATTGTCAAATGTGATCAGCTTCCGCTCCGCTTTGCGGATTGATGCTGCTGGTTTACGAGCCAATGGTTTCACCTCTTGTTTGTGGAATGACGGTTTCGCGTTTCGCTTTTTTCCTACCTTCCGCCGTGATCAAACTGACCGCGCCGAGCACCGGCAGGCCGAGATGTTTTTCGACGTCTTCTTCCGTTTTGATCGTGTTGTCCAAATATTCAAGCAAGAACGCAAGCCCTACACCCGTCATCAAGCCGACGACAAAGGCGATGGCCATGTTCAGCAATGGCTTCGGTTTGACCGGGGCTTGATGGTCTTTCACTTCCGCTTTTGAGAGAATCGTTACGTTGTCGATGTTCATGATTTTGACGATTTCGTTTTTGAACACTTCCGCGGTTTTGTTGGCGATCTTGACCGCCAAGGCAGGATCGGGATCTTGGACGGTGACGGAGAACACTTGCGAGTCTTTTTCGCTTGAGACTTGAATCTGTTCGTTCAGCTCGTCGATCGTCCGGTCAAGGCGGAGCTCGTCTTTCACTTTTTCCAAAATGGTCGGGCTTTTGATGATGACGCTGTACGTGTTGATGAGCTGCACGTTCGTTTGGATTTCATTGAAGTTGTAGAGCTGCTGCTCCGATTTCGCTTGGTTGACGAGAATTTGTGTCGATGCCTGATAAATCGGCGTTAATAGAAAATAGCTGACCACACCGCTTACAACGGTCGCTAGCGCGGTGATCAGCACGATGAGCCAAAGCCGTTTGCGCAATGTTTCGAACAGCTCACGCAGGCTGATCGTTTCTTCCACCAGTATTCCCCCTCTCTTGTCTGTCTCCTTCTTGGTTGACGTTCGCGGTACGTACGTCCCCTCTGATGCAAAAGGGAAGGTTGTACAAATGTTTCCTCCGCAAGAACATCCCGATGTTCGACCTCTGTCCCGATCTTTCGAACATGAATCGACATTCCCATTATAGCGAATGAAGCGAAACATATCTAGCCGAAATCGGTACTAATTTTGGCGAAACGAAAAGGCCGCCTCGATCGGCAGCCTTTTTTCGTTATTCGTCTATATTGTCTTTGTCGTTAGCGTCTTGCGGGTCTTCAATTGGGTCTTCGCGGTCCGGAACCGTATCGCGCTCATCATCGCCCGGTCCGTTGTTCGTGTCATCTCCCGGCGGGAGTTGATTGTTTTGGTTGTCGTTCAAATCAGCATCGCGGTTGTCCGGGATGCCGTCGTTGTCTTTGTCGTTGTCGACGTCATCGTTTTGGTTGATGTCATCGGCCGGGTTCACGTCTAGGTCGTTGACATCGTTTTGATTGTTGTTCGGCGGCGGCGGATTGTCTTTGTCGCCATTGCATCCGGACGCTAAAAAGAGGGCGACGATGGCGCTGAACAGTTTGAACAGCAACGCCTTTTTTTTCATGGCACCTTCTCCTTTCTTCGTGTTGTTGTGACCTTATGTAAGACCGGTCCTTGTTTATCTTTCCCAGAAGAGCGCATTTCATGCAAGGGGAATGAAACAAATGCGGAGGTGGCGTTTAGGGGAATGAACATACGCGCCCCGCAAAGGAGCGCGCGTTGGTCAGCCGTTTGTTTTCTCACCAAGGGCGAACATGAGCTCTGTTTCGCAGACGAGTTCGCCGTCGACGGTGGCGGTGCCTTTGCCTTTGCCGATGGCGCCGCGGGCGCGGAGAATTTCGACTTCCAGGCGAATTTGGTCGCCTGGTTTCACTTGCCGCTTAAAGCGGCAGTTGTCGATGCCGGCGAAAAAAGCGAGGCGGCCGCGGTTTTCTTCGCTTTGCAGGAGGACGACGGCGCCGACTTGGGCGAGCGCCTCGACGATCAACACGCCGGGCATGACCGGGTATTCGGGGAAGTGGCCGGCGAAAAACGCTTCGTTGGCGCTGACGTTTTTGATGCCGACGGCGCGCTTTCCTTCTTCGATTTCCAGAATGCGGTCAACAAGCAAAAACGGATAGCGGTGCGGGATGATCGCTTGGATTTGTTGGATGTCAAGCATAGAAACACTCCTTTTTCATGATCATCAAGACGATGACGCGGCGAGGTGCTGCTTACGTCCCTTTTTCGACAAAGTCGAGGATGTGCTGCCACGTCGAGGGGCGGAACACGTCAAGCCACGCTCCGTCGCCGATGGCGCTGTAGCCAACGACCGCGCCGGCGGCGAGGCTTAAGGCCATCAAGGCGGCGACGATGATGAGCCGGGTGCGCGCGAAACGGCGCGGCGCGGCCGCCTCCTCTTCAGCCGGAAGGGCTTGGGCTTCCGGTTCAGCGGGAGCCGGCGGGCTCTTTCTCACTCGGCCTTTCCGCCTTGCCATCCGGGAAGACGGCCGATGCATACGCTCTTGATGCCTCTCGTCACTCATCGCGATCCTCCTTATGAGGAGCGCATGCCGTTAATCAGCCCGAGCATTTGTTCCGAAATGGAAATGGCGCGGGCGTTCAGCTGATACGCTCGGTTTGTCGCCATTAGGCCAACCATTTCTTCGCCAAGGTCGACGTTCGACTGTTCCAAGGCGCCTTGCTTGACGCCGATTTGGCCACGCAAATTGCCGTTGAGCTCCCGAGCGGCGCCAGGGACATCCGGCAAGGTGAAGACGTTGTCTCCCTGGGCTTCGAGAAGCTGCGGACGGTCAATGGCGGTGACGCCAAGGTTCACGCGGGCAACAACCGCACCGCTGGCATCAGTGGCCGTCAGCATCCCGGTTGGGGAGAGCTGAAAGCCGGTTGTGCCGGTGGGAAATTCGATGGGCCGATTCGCTTCATCGAGCACCGGGCGGCCGTCGCTTGTCACGAGGGCAAGACGTCCGTCCATAGGAGTGACAGAAAAGTTGCCAGCGCGGGTGTAGCCGATCGTTGTGTCACCGTTGGCATTGGCGACTTGAACGCGAAACCATTGGTTGGCGGCGGTGAAGGCGAAATCGAGCGCGCGGCCGGTCTCGACGAGCGTTCCTTGAACAGACACAAGCATCGTCGAGGCGAGGCGCGCCCCGTTGCCGTAACGCACGCCGGCCGGCGTCTCACGTGGCGCTTCGTCGGCGGGGAGGCGGTCGACTTGCTGGGCGAGGAGCTCAGCGAAGCTCGCTTCGCGCCGTTTAAAGCCGACGGTGTTGCTGTTGGCGATGTTGTGGCTGATCGTATCAAGCCGCTCTTGCAAGGCGTTCATCGTGTTGGCGGCGGTGAGCATCGAACGAAGCACGGGCTTGTCCTCCTTTTGTCATCATTTCAGGCGGCCGACTTCATTGACGGCCTTGTCCAAGCTGCGGTCGTACGCTTGGATGATTTTTTGGTTTGCTTCAAACGTTCGGTAAGCCGCGAGCAAATCGGTCATCGTCCGCTCAACGTCCACGTTCGACCGTTCGAGAAACCGCTGCTTGACGGTATACGTGACATTGCCGGGCGCCTGCGGCAATGGCCCTGCCGTGCTGCGGAACAGGCCGTTTCCTTCCTTCACCAATGTTTGCGGGTTGGCGGCGAAGGCGACGCCAAGGCGGGCGATTTCCCGGTTTCCGGTGATGATCGTCCCGTCGTCGCGGACGGCGAACGTTTCATTCGGAACGGCGATGCGCTCGCCGTTGCCATCGAGCACATACCAACCGTCTTGCGTGGTTAAATAGCCGTCCGGGCTCACGGTGAAATGGCCGTTGCGCGTGTACCGGATGTCGCCTTGGCCGTTTTCGACGGCAAACAAGAGCGCCCCGCGCTGCCCGCTTGCCGGGTCGACCGGGACTTGTCCATCGACTAAGGCTACATCAGTGGAGAGACCGGTTTCTTTCATATCCCCTTGGCGGAAGTTCGGGATGAGTTCTTGCATATAGACACCCGTCTGGAGCGGCCCGATCGCCGTTTGCGTCAGAATGGCGCGCGGCGGGGCGGTCGGGGTCGGCTCGTCCTCGAGGCGGCTCATCAACAGTTCCGGAAACGCTCTCATCGCTCCTGCATCAGCTTTGTATCCCGGCGTTTCGGCGTTCGCCAAGTTGTTGGTCAGCATCTCGACGCGCCGCTCCTGGGCGAGCATGCCGCTCGCGGCGGTATACAATCCTCTTAGCATGACAGCTCCCTCGCTTGTCCATGAAAATTCGTGGCAGAAAGCCGCTGCCGGCGTTGGCGGGCGGCTTGTTGATTCCATTATAGGCGGGCGGGGGCGAGCCGCATCCCCTGCTTTTCCTTTTTTACACCAACTGCGATTTCGACGCGCGGTCGATGTTCTCAAGCATCAGCCCGGTGCCAAGGGCGACGCAGTCCATCGGATTTTCGGCGATGAACACCGGCAGCTTCAGCTCTTCGGCAAGCAACTGATCGATGCCATGCAAGAGGGCGCCGCCGCCCGTTAAGATGACGCCTCGGTCGATGATGTCGGCCGACAGTTCCGGCGGCGTGCGCTCGAGCACGCTTTTCGCGGCTTGTACAATCAAGGACACCGGCTCGCGAAGCGCCCGTTCGATCTCCTCCGAACGGACGGTGATCGTGCGCGGCAGTCCGGTGACGAGATCGCGGCCGCGGACGTCGATTTCTTCGGTCCGTGCGCCTGGGAATACCGTTGCGACTTTGATTTTAATCTCCTCGGCCGTTCGTTCCCCGATGAGCAGCTTATATTCGCGCTTGATGTAGTTTAAAATTTCCATATCGAACTTGTCCCCGGCCATTTTAATGGAAGAGGCGGTGACAATGTCCCCCATCGAGAGAACCGCCACGTCGGTCGTGCCACCGCCAATATCAACGACCATGTTTCCGCACGGCTGAAAAATGTCCATTCCGGCGCCAATGGCTGCGACTTTCGGCTCTTCCTCCAAGTACACTTTTTTGCCGCCGCTTTTTTCTGCTGCCTCTTTGATCGCTTTCCGTTCGACCGATGTCGTGTTCGTCGGGCAACAAATCAAAATGCGCGGTTTGGCGAAAAAGCCTTTTAGGTCGAGCTTGCTTAAGAAATGCTTCAGCATCGCTTCTGTAATGTCAAAGTCGGCAATGACGCCGTCTTTGAGCGGCCGAATGGCAACAATATTCCCAGGAGTACGTCCGACCATTCGTCGTGCTTCTTCGCCGACTGCGAGCACTTTGTTCGTGTGTTTATCAATCGCCACGACGGACGGCTCATTGAGCACGATGCCTTTGCCTTTGACGAAAATGAGGACGTTCGCCGTGCCTAGGTCAATGCCAATATCTCGTGAGAACATACATGCTCCTCCTTGCCTCTGCCCTGAAATCATTCCTAATAGATTATTCTACCATATTTGCCCCCCGGAATGATACTGTAAACGGCAGATGGCAAGGAAAAAGTCAGTTGTTTTTCACCGCTTGCTTTTTGTACTTCTTCTTCGTCGCTTCACCGCCGCGCAAATGGCGGATCGATTTATGGTAATCGAGGATTTGTTTCACTTCTTGGGCCAGCTCCGGATTGATCTCCGGTAGCCGTTCGGTCAAGTCTTTATGCACGGTGCTTTTCGACACGCCAAACTCTTTCGCGATGACGCGAACGGTTTTCCTCGTCTCCACGATATACTTGCCAATCTTGATCGTACGCTCTTTGATGTAATCGTGCACACCACTCGCCCTCCCTAAGTTGGATGTGAGAAGTGAGAAGTGTGAAATGAGACTCGTCTTGCCACTGATGAGCGCCGCTTTCGTTGGATGTCTTGGAAGCGTCTTCGCCGCGTCGCTTGCCGGTTGTGAACGATCCCCACCTCAACCACTCTCATTGCTGTTCAATTTGTAACATTTTATTAGACAAAACGGGAATATATACCAGAAATATCAAGGCGGACAACGGTTTTTTCACAATTTTTTTGCGGTTTGTAACGGAAGGGAAATGGGAAACGACTATGTATAGAGAGGAAAAAAGGAGGATCTGGCATGGGCAAAGGAAAAATGATCGGCGTCGCAGCCGTGTTGGCCGGGGTGGCGGCGGCGAGTGCGCTGTTTATGTATAATAGCGGCAACGAGCGCCCGCAGGCGAAAGATGATTTGCTTGGCCCCGCTCCAGCGGGCAAACCAGCGCCCACAGGCGGGAAAGGGATCATCGCCGGAACGTTGGAGCCGTCACTCACATACGAAAAGCAAAACGATGCTTACGTGTTTACGTTTACGGTCAAAAACCAAACGGAGCGCGTGCAAACGGTGACGTTCACGAGCTCGAAAAAGTATGACTACATTTTGTACCGCGATGGCCAAAAGGTGAAGCAGTACAGCGAAGGGAAGATGTTTGCACAAATTTACGAAGAGCGCACGTTAAAACAAGGGGAAGAGCTGTCGTTTCAGGAGACGTTCCGCGGCCTGGAGCCCGGAACGTATACGCTTGAGTGGTGGCTCGCCGACCAAAACTGGCCGAACGCGCGGGCGAAAGTGACGTTTACGGTGCAATGAGGCTTCGGGCGAATGACAAGTCAAACGGCCGGCCGCATGCGGCGCATGCCAAACGCCGCTCGTGCCGAGTTGGCCAACAGCCCGGTGAGAGAGGGCGTCCGTTCGCCTGTCAACGGCAACAATGACGACAAGAGGGATGTTTCCGTCACTGTGAGGAAGCATCCCTTCCATCTTTCTTTAGCCATAGAGGCCATTCATGGCGAGAGAAACACCGCCCCGTACACGAGCGCCAAGGCGATGACGTACGCCGGATGGAGGCGCCATTTGCCGAACATCAACAGGGCGCTGGTGGCAGCGAGACACACCATTTGGACGAGCCCGGCTCCTTCGTACGACTCGCGAAAAAAGTCGATCGCCATGATCCCGAGCATGACGACGCGAAAAAAAGCAAGAAATAAATGCCATTGGTTCATCGAAGTCATCCCTTTATCGTGAGTCTCACCAAGCGGCGACCGCCCCGTCCGTGTGCGGCTCCGTCCCGGCGGCAAGCACGCCGGTGTCAGGATCGCGCCAAATGATTTGTCCGCGGCCGAACGGACCTCCGTCTAAGGCAAAGCGAATGTCATGCCCTTTGCGGGCGAGCGCTTCGGCGATATGGCGCGGGAAGTGCGGCTCGACGAGCACCGTTTTTTCTTCCATCCACTGCCAGCGTGGCGCATCGAGCGCCGCTTGCGGGTTCAAGTCAAAATCGATGGTGTTCATGATCACTTGCAAATGCCCTTGCGGCTGCATAAATCCGCCCATGACGCCGAACGGGCCGACCGGTGCGCCGCCTTTCGTCAAAAAGCCGGGGATGATCGTATGGTACGGCTTTTTCCTTGGCGCCAGCCCGTTCGGATGGCGTTCATCGAAGACAAAGTTATGGCCGCGGTTGTGCAGGGCGATGCCCGTGCCTGGGACGACGAGGCCGGAGCCGAAGCCCATGTAATTGCTTTGAATATAGGAGACCATATTCCCTTCGCCGTCGGCGGCGGCCAAATAGACCGTGCCGCCTTTGGGCGGCGTCCCCGGCTCCGGCGTGAGCGCCTCCGCGCCGATTTGCGCCCGGCGCATGGCGGCAAACGACCCCGACAACAGCTCGTCTGGGCTGCAGCTCATATAACGGCGGTCGGCGATGTACGCTTTTCCATCAGCAAAGGCCAGCTTCATCGCCTCGATTTGCCGGTGGTGCGTCTCGACATCCGGGACGCTTGGCACGTCAAACCCGTTCATGATGTTGATGGCCATCAACGCGACAAGCCCCTGCCCGTTCGGCGGGATTTCCCACACTTCATAGCCGCGATAGGAAACGGAGATCGGCTCGACCCATTCCGGTTCGTACTCGGCGAGGTCGTCCGCCGCCAAAAAGCCGCCGTATTGCTTCGAGAAGGCGGCGATTTTTTCCGCCAGCTCGCCGCGGTAAAAGCTTTCCGCCTCCGTTTCGGCAATGGAGCGCAGCGTCGCCGCATGATCCGGAGACGCCCACACTTCCCCGATCTTCGGCGCGCGGCCGCCCGGCGCAAACGTCGCAAACCACGAGGCGAACTCCGGCCCGTTCAGCGCTTCTTTGTACACCCGATAAGCGTTCGCCCAGTATTTGCCCAGCACCGGCGATACTGGGTAGCCGTTTTCCGCATAGGCGATCGCCTCCATGACCGATATGAAACCGTATCGTGGGCGTTCTATCAGTTCCGTCAACTGTTAGAGTATAAGGCACGTTTGCATGGGTCAAAAGTGATGGTGGTTGCTCCGCATTACACCTCTTTGACATGTCCAAAGTGTGGTCATACGGAAAAAGCCAATCGAAACAAGCGTACACACACCTTTTGTTGCCGAACATGCGGATATACCTCAAACGATGACCGCATTGGTGCCATGAACCTTCAACGAAAAGGAATAGAGTACATCGTTGAAGGAACGACACAGGCATGACCTGCGTCGTTGGGCAGTTGTCAACCTGCCCCTAATGCAACCCCAAGTCAAGGAAGGAGGACGAAATCCGCTCGCACTTCTGGGGAGTTGCAAGCCTCCACTTCAAGCGTTAGCGAAGTGGGGGTAGTTGACCATTACTAGTGAAGAGCTTTTTCTGGTCGCTGTGCTTCCCCGTTTGGATTTCGAAACATCAAAACCAAAAAGACCCGCCCGCTTGTCTTGGCAAACGGACAGGCCTTTTCGTCGCGTTTTTCGTTTCCTCTTGCTCGACGCCTTGTCGATTACGCTCTCGCCATGCCGATCGAGGCGTCTGGCGTTTTGTAGGAAGACGCGTCATCATGTTGGTCTTGCTCATGGTCGCTTGGCGCCGTTTTGTTGTCATCAGCCGGCGTTTGTTCGGTTTCCTTGGCCGGGCTTTGTTCACTCGGCGCGGTTTCGTCGCTTGGCGTCACGTTCTTCTCTTCGCTTGCGTTGGCGTTATCTGTTCCGGCGTTGTCTTCGGCTTTGTCGGTCAAGGCGGTCAACGGTTTGTCGATATAGTCGATCGGGTTGACCGGTTTGCCGTCTTTGCGAATTTCAAAGTGGACGTGGATGTCTGCTTGTTTGTTAAACTCGCTTTGCCCTGCCTTGCCAATCACTTCGCCTTGTTTCACCGTATCGCCTGCTTCCACTTTCACGTCGGCCAGCGATTGATAGACGGTCGTGACCCCTTGTTCATGATTGATTTCCACAACGTAGCCTAAAATCGGGTCTTTTTCCGCTTTCGTTACCGTGCCGCTTAATGCAGCCGTAACGTCAAACGTTTTGCCGTCTTGGCGCACAAGGTCGATCCCTTGGTTCGGATGGTACGTATGATCGTAAAAGACGAGGGCTGCTTCCTGTTCCTGTTCTGATGCGTTGTCATCATAGAACGGTGTTTTGACTTGCACGGCGTTCGGGTCAAGCACAGGCATCGCGATGTTTTCGACCGTTTCATTGACCGGAACAGCCGGGTTTTCCTGCTGGGCGGTGCCGTTTTTCACGGTGTCGTTTTCACCCGACTTCTCTTGTTTGCCCACTTGGAACCAAAGTGCGCCTGCGACGATCAACGCTGCGCAAGATAGATAAATAGCCGGAAATACCCAACGCTTGCGGAAGAAACGCTTCAGCGACGGTTGTTTTTGTTCCTCTCTCATGTTCATCACCTCAGCAACCATTTTGAACAGAAAGAGGAAAAGATATACACGCCGAATACAATTTTTTCGCTTATTTTTTGATATTCCCCCGCATTT
>NZ_JAFWFM010000096.1:0-26978 GCF_017515625.1 Geobacillus sp. | reverse complement strand
ACGTTATTCATAAATTGAAAGAAATGAACATTGAAGTAAACAATCATATGGCCATGCTCTAGGCCGATGTCGTCGAAAAGCTTGACCATCAATACCGCCCAAAGGCCGAAAAGAAAACCGAAACCAAAAATGAAAAGAAAGCGGAAAAGAAAACCGACAAGCCGAAGCGGCCGATGCCGGCGAAGACGGCCGATTTCTCGGATGAGGAAATTTTTGACGATGTAAAAGAAGCGGCCAAGCCGGCCAAGAAAAAAGGGGCGGCGAAAGGGAAAGAAACAAAACGAACGGAGGCGCAGCAGCAAGAAAAGAAAGCGTTCCAAGCGGCGAAGAAGAAAGGAAAAGGGCCGGCGAAAGGGAAAAAACAAGCGGCTCCGGCCGCGAAGCAGGTGCCGCAGCCGGCGAAAAAAGAAAAAGAGCTGCCGAAGAAAATTACGTTCGAGGGTTCGCTCACCGTGGCCGAGCTGGCGAAAAAATTGGGCCGCGAGCCGTCGGAAATTATTAAAAAGCTGTTTATGCTTGGTGTGATGGCGACGATCAACCAAGACTTGGACAAAGATGCGATCGAGCTCATCTGCTCCGACTACGGCGTTGAAGTGGAAGAAAAGGTGACCATTGACGAAACGAACTTTGAAGCGATTGAAATTGCCGATGCTCCGGAAGACCTGGTTGAACGGCCGCCGGTTGTCACGATCATGGGGCACGTCGACCATGGGAAAACGACGCTTCTTGATGCGATCCGCCATTCGAAAGTGACTGAGCAAGAAGCGGGCGGCATTACGCAGCACATCGGCGCTTACCAAGTCACCGTCAATGACAAAAAAATTACGTTCCTCGATACACCAGGCCATGAAGCGTTTACGACGATGCGGGCGCGCGGCGCGCAAGTGACCGATATCGTCATCCTTGTCGTCGCAGCCGATGACGGGGTCATGCCGCAGACGGTTGAGGCGATCAACCATGCCAAGGCGGCAAACGTGCCGATCATCGTCGCCATTAACAAAATGGATAAACCGGAAGCGAACCCGGACCGCGTCATGCAAGAGTTGATGGAGTACAACCTCGTTCCGGAAGAATGGGGCGGCGATACGATTTTCTGCAAGCTGTCAGCGAAAACGAAAGAGGGCCTCGATCATCTGTTGGAAATGATTTTGCTTGTCAGCGAGATGGAAGAATTAAAAGCCAATCCGAACCGGCGCGCGGTCGGAACGGTCATTGAAGCGAAGCTCGACAAAGGGCGCGGCCCGGTGGCGACGCTGCTCGTTCAAGCCGGCACGCTCAAAGTCGGCGATCCGATCGTCGTCGGCACGACGTACGGGCGTGTGCGGGCGATGGTCAATGACAGCGGGCGGCGCGTCAAGGAAGCGGGGCCGTCGATGCCGGTGGAAATTACCGGGCTGCACGACGTGCCGCAAGCCGGCGACCGTTTCATGGTGTTTGAGGATGAGAAAAAGGCGCGGCAAATCGGGGAAGCGCGGGCGCAGCGGCAGCTGCAGGAGCAGCGGAGCGTGAAAACGCGCGTCAGCCTCGACGATTTGTTTGAACAAATCAAGCAAGGCGAAATGAAAGAGCTGAACTTGATCGTCAAAGCCGATGTTCAAGGATCGGTTGAGGCGCTGGTTGCCGCCTTGCAAAAAATCGATGTCGAAGGCATGCGGGTGAAAATCATCCATGCGGCGGTCGGCGCCATCACCGAATCGGATATTTCACTGGCGACGGCATCGAACGCTATCGTCATTGGCTTTAACGTCCGCCCGGATGCGAATGCGAAGCGCGCCGCTGAATCGGAAAAAGTCGACATCCGCCTCCATCGCATCATTTACAACGTCATTGAGGAAATTGAAGCGGCGATGAAAGGGATGCTCGACCCGGAATACGAAGAGAAAGTCATCGGCCAAGCGGAAGTGCGGCAAACGTTCAAAGTGTCCAAAGTTGGCACGATCGCCGGCTGCTATGTCACCGACGGCAAAATCACCCGCGACAGCAAAGTGCGCCTCATCCGCCAAGGCATCGTCGTGTACGAAGGCGAAATCGATTCGCTCAAACGGTATAAAGACGATGTGCGCGAAGTGGCGCAAGGATATGAGTGCGGCTTGACGATCAAAAACTTCAATGACATTAAAGAAGGGGACGTTATTGAAGCGTACGTCATGCAGGAAGTGGCTCGGGCATGATCGGCTTTGCCGCATGCGAATGTCTCATTTATAACGCCCGCTCGCTGAAGGACAAACGGGCCGTCCTGCAGCGGGTGCTGACAAGGATTCGGCAAAAGTACAACGTCTCTGTGGCTGAACTCGATTATCAAGACGCATGGCAGCGGGCGAAAATCGGCCTTGTCGCCATCGCGTCGAGCCGAATGGCGGCTGAGCGGGAACTCGAGCGGGCCTTGGCCTTGATCGATTCGTTCCCCGAGTTGGAGCGGGCGTCCACATCATTTGAGTGGTTGTAAACCGAGGTGATGGATGATGAACATACGGGCAACTCGCGTTGGCGAGCAAATGAAAAAAGAGTTGAGCGACATTATCGGCCGCAAGCTGAAAGACCCGCGCATCGGTTTCGTCACCGTCACCGATGTGCGCGTCACCGGCGATTTGCAGCAAGCGAAAGTGTACATTAGCGTCTTAGGCGATGACGAGCAGCGGGAGAACACGCTGAAAGCACTGGAAAAGGCGAAAGGATTCATCCGTTCGGAAATCGGGCAGCGCATTCGCCTGCGCAAAACGCCGGAAATTTTGTTTGAGATCGATGAAACGATGGAATACGGCAGCCGCATTGAGCGGCTGATCCGCGAAATTTCCGACGGCGACCGCCGCCGGCCGGAAGAGGCGGAGGATGGTCCAAACAATGGATAGACGAACCGTCTATCCATTTCCGTTGCGCGAGTATAGACAGGGAAAGGGTGCGCCGATGGACGGGGTATTGCTGCTCAACAAACCAAAAGGAATAACGTCGCACGACTGTGTGGCAAAGGTGCGCCGCCTGCTTGGGGTAAAAAAAGTTGGCCATACCGGCACGCTCGATCCAAACGTGTCCGGCGTCCTGCCGCTTTGCCTTGGCAAAGCGACGCGCATTGCGGAATTTCTTACCGGAGCGACGAAAACGTACGAAGGGGAAGTGACGCTCGGTGCAACGACGACGACCGAAGACGCCGACGGTGACGTCGTTGCCGTCCGGCCGGTCGAGCGGCCGATTGCGCGGGTGGAAATCGAAGCCGTTTTCCGCCGCCTTATCGGGGAAATCGAGCAAACGCCGCCCATGTATTCGGCGGTGAAAGTCGGCGGCAAAAAGCTGTATGAATATGCGCGCGCCGGCATCGAGGTGGAGCGCCCGACGCGGCGCGTGACGATTTACGAGCTCGAGCTGCTCGATGATCGCGAGCAGTTTGCCGGGGAGACGGTGTCATTTCGCTTTCGCGTCACATGCAGCAAAGGCACGTATATCCGCACGCTCGCAGTGACGGTCGGCGAGCAGCTCGGCTATCCGGCTCATATGTCCGATCTCATCCGCACAGCGTCCGGCCCGTTTCGGCTTGAAGATTGTGTGACGCTGGAAGAAGTCGAGCGCCGGGCGGCCGACGGAACGGCCGCCGCCTTGCTCATTCCGATCGAGCAAGCGCTTTTTCATTTGCCGAAATATGAAATCAATGATAAAGTAGCAGAGAAAGTAAAAAACGGGGCGCTGCTCCGGCTTCCCGCCTTTTTGCATGCGCTTGACGGGCCGGTCGTGCTCGTGACGCCCGAGCGGGAGGCGCTGGCCCTGTATGTAAAGCATCCGGCGCGCCCGGGCTTGATGAAACCGCTCAAAGTGTTTCGTTGACGCCGGGCGAAGCGCGGAAAAAAAGTAAGGTGGGTTATGGACATGGAAACGATATTTCTTTCGCATCCGCATCGCTTTGAGCGCCAGGCGCTTCCCCCGGCGGTGATGGCGCTCGGCTATTTTGACGGCATTCACCTTGGCCACCAAAAAGTGATCCGGACGGCGGTCGAGATTGCGAATGAACGCGGATACGAAAGCGCGGTGATGACGTTTCATCCTCATCCGTCCGTCGTGCTTGGCAAACAACCTGAGCTTCGTCTCATTACCCCGCTTAACAAAAAAGAGCAGTTGGTTGCGGCGCTTGGCGTGAATCGACTGTATATCGTCGAATTTACACCGGCGTTCGCCAACCTGCCGCCGGAGCAGTTTGCCGATCAATATTTGGATGGGCTTCATGTCAAGCACGTCGTCGCCGGTTTTGATTTCACTTATGGCCGGTTCGGAAAAGGGACGATGGAGACGATGCCGCTTCATGCGCGCGGCCGCTTTGGGCAAACCGTTGTTCCAAAGCTGGCCGTCGACGGGGAAAAGGTGAGTTCGACAAGGGTGCGGAAGCTCATTGAAGAAGGGGCGGTCGATCAGCTCCCCCGCCTCCTCGGCCGTTTTTATGACATCGAAGGGACGGTTGTCGCCGGGGAGCAGCGCGGGCGGACGATCGGGTTCCCGACGGCCAACATTGCGTTAAATGGCGACTACCTATTGCCGGCGGTCGGCGTTTACGCCGTCAAAGCGACCGTTGGCGGCCGGACGTACGAAGGGGTGGCGAACATCGGCTACAAACCGACGTTCCATGCGGCGCGCGAAGGGTTGCCGAGCGTGGAAGTGCATTTGTTTGCGTTCGCGCGCGACATTTACGGGGAAACGGTGACGGTTGAGTGGCACCGCCGCCTGCGGAGCGAGCGCAAGTTTGCCGGCGTCGCCGAGCTGGCGGCGCAAATTGCCCGCGACAAGGAAGAAGCAAAACAGTATTTCCGGCGTTTGGACGAAAAGACTTGCATTTTGCCGGAAAAAGAGGTATTCTAATCAGTGTATGCGAACCGTTGCTTGGCCAGGCGACTCACCGACGCCCGCTCGGCAACCGGGGATCGAAGACTAGGGAGGTGAACCATGATGGCATTGACGCAAGAGCGCAAACGCGAAATCATCGAACAATTCAAAGTCCATGAGAACGACACCGGTTCTCCGGAAGTGCAAATTGCGATTTTGACAGAGCAAATCAACAATTTGAATGAGCATTTGCGCGTCCATAAAAAAGACCATCATTCTCGGCGCGGCCTGCTGAAAATGGTCGGGAAACGCCGCCGGCTGTTGGCCTACTTGCGCAATAAAGATGTGGCGCGCTACCGTGAAATAGTTGAGAAACTTGGATTACGTCGATAAAAAAGCGGGAGCATTCCCGCTTTTTTGCTAGTTTATAGGCGCCGTTTGCGCGGCGATGATACAATAGCGCCAATTCGTCTATACTAATCATCAGCAGATCCCTTATTTTTGTACATAGAGAGGAGTACTCGTCTGTATGGAACAAGAGAAACGCGTGTTTTCCATCGATGTGGCTGGACGCCCGCTCGTCATTGAAACCGGCGAACTGGCAAAACAGGCGAACGGGGCGGCGCTCGTCCGCTACGGCGATACGGTGGTGCTGAGCACGGCCACCGCATCGCGGGAAGCGAAAAATGTGGACTTTTTCCCGCTGACGGTCAACTACGAGGAGCGGCTGTACGCGGTCGGGAAAATTCCGGGCGGGTTTATTAAACGGGAAGGCCGCCCAAGCGAGAAAGCGATTTTGGCGAGCCGGCTCATCGACCGGCCGATCCGCCCGTTGTTTGCCGAAGGATTCCGCAACGAAGTGCAAGTCGTATCGATGGTCATGAGCGTCGACCAAGACTGCTCCCCGGAAGTGGCGGCGTTGATCGGTGCGTCTACGGCGTTGACGATTTCCGACATTCCGTTTGAAGGACCGATCGCCGGTGTCATCGTCGGCCGCGTCGATGGCCAGTTTGTCATCAATCCGACGGTCGAGCAGATGGAAAAAAGCGATCTGCATCTTGTCGTCGCTGGGACGAAAGATGCCATCAACATGGTCGAAGCCGGCGCGGATGAAGTGCCGGAAGAAGTGATGCTCGAAGCGATCATGTTCGGCCACGAAGAAGTCAAGCGGCTCATTGCTTTCCAAGAGGAAATTGCCGCCCAGGTCGGCAAAGAAAAAATGGAAGTCGTCTTGTATGAACCCGATCCTGAGTTGGAGGCGGAAATCCGCCAACTTGCGGAAGCAGATATTAAGCGGGCGGTGCAAGTGCCGGAAAAACTGGCGCGCGATGCTGCCATCGAGGATGTAAAAGCGGGCGTTATCGCCAAGTACGAAGCGGAAGAGGCGGATGAAGAGAAGCTGAAGCAAGTGCAGGAAATTTTGCACAAGCTTGTGAAAGAAGAAGTGCGCCGTTTGATTACAGTTGAGAAAATCCGTCCGGACGGGCGCAAAGTCGATGAAATCCGCCCGCTGTCGTCGGCGGTCGGCGTCTTGCCGCGCACGCACGGGTCGGGCTTGTTTACGCGCGGCCAAACGCAAGTGTTGAGCGTTTGTACGCTCGGGGCGCTCGGCGATGTACAAATTTTGGACGGGCTTGATTTGGAAGAATCGAAACGGTTCATGCATCATTACAACTTCCCGCCGTTTTCCGTCGGCGAAACCGGGCCGATGCGCGGGCCGGGGCGGCGCGAAATCGGACACGGCGCGCTTGGGGAGCGGGCGTTGGAGCCGGTCGTGCCGTCGGAGCGCGAGTTTCCGTACACGATCCGCCTCGTTTCGGAAGTGCTCGAGTCAAACGGATCGACATCGCAGGCGAGCATTTGCGCGAGCACACTGGCGATGATGGATGCCGGGGTGCCGATTAAAGCGCCGGTCGCCGGCATTGCCATGGGGCTGGTGAAACAAGACGATCATTACACAATTTTGACCGACATTCAAGGCATTGAAGACCATCTCGGCGATATGGACTTCAAAGTCGCCGGCACGAGAAAAGGCGTCACCGCCCTGCAAATGGACATTAAAATTAAAGGGCTGACGCGCGACATTTTGGAAGAGGCGCTCATGCAGGCGCGCAAAGGGCGCTTGGAAATTTTGGACCATATGATGCAAACGCTCAGCGAGCCGCGCAAAGAGCTGTCCAAATATGCGCCGAAAATTTTGATCATGCACATCAATCCGGATAAAATCCGCGAGGTCATTGGGCCGAGCGGCAAACAAATCAATAAAATCATCGATGAAACCGGCGTGAAAATCGATATCGAGCAAGACGGCACGATTTTCATCTCCTCTGTCGATGAAGCGGCCAACCAAAAAGCAAAGCAAATCATCGAAGACATCGTCCGCGAAGTCGAAGTGGGGGAAGTGTATTTGGGCAAGGTGAAACGGATCGAAAAATTCGGCGCGTTCGTCGAGCTGTTCAACGGCAAGGACGGGCTCGTCCACATTTCCGAGCTGGCCGAGGAGCGGGTCGGCAAAGTGGAAGACGTCGTGTCGATCGGCGATGAAATTTTGGTGAAGGTGACCGAAATCGATAAACAAGGGCGCGTCAACTTGTCGCGCAAAGCGGTGTTGCGCGAGCAGCGCGGCATTGCCGAGCCGCCGCGGGAAAAACGCGGAAGACGGCCGGAGCGCCAACGCATGAAGCCTTAGGAATTTGTTTCTTAAGGCTCTTTTGCTATGTTCTAACTTGTCTCCCGTAGACATATGGTTGTAGTAGTGAAAAAGGAGGGGGACAAGGGTGAACAACGGCTATGCCCGATACATGGCGCTAGCGGTCATGTTTCTCATCGCTTGGATGGCGGTTCAGTGGCCTCCGGTCGGCGGCTACATCGAGAGCTGGCGCCCGGTGGAAATGACCGCCATGAAAGAACGCGACAAACTGTACGAGACGATTGTCAAGCAGGCGAAGCAATACGAAATTCCCGCCCAGGATGCGGTCATTGATAAAGTGTGGAAGGCGACGCCGGGGTACAACGGGCTCGCTGTCGATATTGACGCCTCTTATGAAAACATGAAGAAAACGGGAACGTTCGATGAACGAAAACTCGTGTTCCGCCAAGTGCCGCCGCGCGTTCATTTGGATGACTTGCCGCCGGCGCCGATCTATCGCGGCCACCCCGACAAACCGATGGTCTCGCTGCTCATCAACGTGGCCTGGGGGGAAGAATACATCCCCGATATGCTTGAGACGTTGAAAAAACACGGGGTGAAGGCGACGTTCTTTTTGGAAGGGCGATGGGTAAAAAACCATCCGGAGATGGCAAAAATGATAGCAGATGCCGGCCATGAAATCGGCAACCATTCCTACAGCCATCCGGATATGAAAACGCTCAGCAGCGAAGCGGTCCGCCGCGAACTGGAAAAGACGAATGAAGTCATTGAAGCGGCGACGTCGGTCAAATGCAAATGGTTTGCCCCGCCGAGCGGCAGCTACCGTGATGACGTCGTCAACATCGCCGCCGAGCTCGGCATGAAGACGATCATGTGGAGCGTTGATACAATTGATTGGCAAAAACCGTCGCCATCTGCTATAGTGAAACGGGTAACATCAAAAATCCATCCCGGCGCCATGATTTTGATGCATCCGACGATGCCGACGGCGGCCGCACTCGATGAGCTGATCGCCTCGATCAAGCGGAAAGGCTATGCCATCGGCAGCCTGACAGCCTTATTCGACGAGAAAAGACTGGCCAAAAAACAGGAGGAACATGGAGTTGATTAACAAGTACACGTGCAAAAACGGCGTGCGAATCGTGCTGGAGCAAATTCCGACTGTAAGGTCGGTGGCCATCGGCGTATGGATCGGCACAGGTTCGCGCAATGAGACGGAACAAAACAACGGCATTTCCCACTTTTTAGAGCACATGTTTTTTAAAGGGACGGCAACGCGCACGGCCCGGGATATCGCCGAAGCGTTTGACAGCATCGGCGGGCAAGTGAACGCCTTTACGTCGAAAGAGTATACGTGCTATTACGCCAAAGTGTTGGACGAACATGCACCGCTCGCGTTGGAAATGCTTGCCGATATGTTTTTTCACTCGACGTTCGTTGAGGATGAGCTGCAAAAAGAGCGGAACGTGGTGCTTGAGGAAATCAAAATGTACGAAGACACGCCGGATGACATCGTCCACGATTTGCTCGGCAAGGCATGCTATGCGGGTCATCCGCTCGGCTACCCGATTTTAGGAACGGAAGAGACGTTGCGCACGTTTACGGGGGACACGTTGCGCCAATATATGGCCGACTACTATACTCCGGATCGCGTTGTCGTTTCCGTTGCCGGCAATGTCGATGAGCGGTTTATCACTGAAGTCGAACGTTATTTCGGCTCGTTCACTGCGTCCCGCAAGCCCGCTCCGTCAGGGACGCCGACGTTTGTGCCGCAAAAGCTCGCGCGCAAAAAAGACACGGAGCAGGCGCACGTATGCATCGGGTTCAACGGCCTGCCGGTCGGCCACCCGGATGCGTATCCGCTTCTGATCCTCAACAATATTTTAGGCGGCAGCATGAGCAGCCGGCTGTTTCAAGAAGTGCGCGAACAGCGCGGATTGGCGTATTCGGTGTTCTCGTACCATTCCGCCTACCAAGACAGCGGCTTGCTCGCCATTTACGCCGGCACGGGGAGCAGCCAGCTTGACGTTTTGTTTGAAACGATCCAACGGACGCTGCGCCAGTTGAAAGAAGACGGTATTACGGAAAAAGAGCTGCATAACAGCAAAGAACAGATGAAAGGAAGCTTGATGCTTGGGCTTGAAAGCACGAACAGCCGCATGAGCCGCAACGGCAAAAACGAACTTCTTCTCGGCCGCCATCGGTCGCTTGACGAGATTATCGAGGAAATTGAAAGCGTCACGGTGGAAAAAGTGAATGAGCTGGCGCGCACCGTTTTTACCGATGATTACGCGCTCGCCTTAATCAGCCCGGATGGCGTGCTGCCGCGCCCGCTTCGATCGTAGCCGCCTGTCGGGCATAAAAAAAGCTAACGACCCGTTGTGAGGTTGTTAGCTTTTTTCGTTTGGCGCGCCCGTCATTCTTGTTCCGGAGCGTCGATCATCACCATATCGGCGCCGATTTTGCGAATATACTTCCACGGCACGCGAATTTCCTGCCCGTCTTTGCGAAACCCGAACCATTTTCCAGTCGGGATGAGCAACGCTTCGATTTGCCCTGTTTGCTCGTTGATTTCCAAATCCGTTTGCCCAAGCACCCCAAGCCGCTCCGCCCGCCGCACATCGACGATTTCTTTGCCGCTTAATTCACTCAGCCTCACGCTGATTCCCCCTTCCCCCTTCCCTCTTCCCTACTTCTATTGTAAGAAACGGGCGGGCAAAAAATGCCGCCCGCCAATGGCCAATTTTTCCGCCAAGAGCATTCACCTATATTTTTCTTCCAACATAAGATGGGAAAAGAAACGGAGCAGTTTGCCAGTAAAGAAGGTGACGAGGACATATGATGCTGACAGGAATGCATGTCGCCATCATCGGCGGTGATGCGCGGCAACTTGAAGTGATTCGCAAGCTTGTTGAACTGGACGCCAAATTGTCGCTTGTCGGCTTTGACCAGCTCGCCCACCATTTTACCGGGGTGACGAAGATGTCGATCGAGGAGGTCGATTTTGCCGACCTGGATGCGATCATTTTGCCGGTTCACGGCACGACATTGGATGGCAAGGTCAACAGCGTGTTTTCCCACGAACCGATTCCGTTCACGGAAGAGATGGTGCAAAAAACAGCCAAGCGGTGCACCGTTTATTCCGGCATCAGCAACTCGTATTTAGACGAACTGATGAAAAAGACCGGGCGCAAATACATCCAGCTGTTTGAGCGCGATGATGTCGCCATTTACAACTCGATCCCAACCGCTGAAGGAACGGTGATGATGGTGATCCAGCACACCGATTTTACGATTCACGGTTCCCGCATCGCCGTTTTAGGATTGGGGCGCGTCGGCATGACCGTCGCCCGGACATTTGCCGCTTTGGGGGCAAAAGTGAAAGTCGGGGCGCGCCGGTCGGAACATTTGGCCCGCATTACGGAAATGGGGCTTGAACCGTTTCATTTAAATGATTTGGAAAAAGAAGTGCGCGATATCGACGTTTGTGTTAACACCGTCCCCCATTTGATTGTAACGGCGAGCGTCATCGCGAAAATGCCGGCCCATACGCTGATCATCGATTTGGCGTCAAAGCCGGGCGGCACCGATTTTCGCTATGCTGAAAAGCGCGGAGTGAAAGCCATCTTGGCGCCTGGGCTGCCGGGGGTCGTCGCGCCGAAAACGGCCGGACAAATTATCGCCAACGTCTTGGCGCAGCTTTTGTATCAAGATTTACAGAAACGGAAGGAGAATAAACAATGAGCGAAAAAAGCCTGAAGGGGAAGCGGATCGGCTTCGGCCTGACTGGATCGCACTGCACGTATGACGCTGTGTTCCCGGAAATTGAAAAACTCGTGAATGAAGGGGCGGAGGTGCTGCCAATCGTCACGTATACGGTGAAGACGACGAACACCCGGTTTGGCGAAGGGGAAGAGTGGGTGAAAAAACTCGAGCAATTGACCGGGAACGAGGTGATTGACACGATCGTCAAGGCTGAACCGCTCGGGCCGAAAATCCCGCTCGACTGCATGGTCATCGCGCCGCTGACCGGCAACTCGATGAGCAAGCTGGCAAACGCCATGACCGATTCACCGGTGTTGATGGCCGCCAAGGCGACGATGCGCAACCACCGCCCGGTCGTGCTCGGCATTTCCACGAATGACGCCCTCGGCCTAAACGGCGTCAATTTGATGCGGCTGATGGCGGCGAAAAACATTTACTTCATCCCGTTTGGCCAAGATGCTCCGCACGCCAAACCGAACTCGATGGTGGCGCGCATGACGCTCCTGCATGACACTGTGCTTGCCGCCTTGGAAGGAAAGCAGCTGCAGCCAGTTGTGATCGAACGGTTCCGTTACAACGACTAACGGAGGGTGTGGAAAATCGACACCGGACAGAAAAATTTTCTCTCGTCCGCAGCGGAATGTGATAAAATAAAGACTATGAATTCATCTCTTTAGAGTGACGATGTGGAAGGAGAATGGCTGATGGCTGAAAAACAATACCATGTCGCTGTCGTCGGAGCCACGGGGGCAGTCGGACAACAAATGGTGCGGACGCTTGAAGACCGGAACTTCCCGGTCGGAACATTAACGTTGTTATCGTCAGAACGCTCGGCTGGCAAAAAAATGCGCTTCCGCGGCAGAGAGATTGAAGTGCAGGCCGCCGCGCCCGAGCGCTTTGATGGGGTTGATATCGCCTTATTCAGCGCTGGCGGCGCAGTGTCGAAAGCATTGGCGCCGGAGGCGGTTCGGCGCGGGGCGATTGTCATCGACAACACGAGCGCATTCCGGATGGAGGAAAACGTGCCGCTTGTCGTCCCGGAAGTGAACGAAAGCGATTTGACATGGCATAACGGCATCATCGCCAATCCGAACTGCTCGACGATTCAAATGGTCGTGGCGCTTGAGCCGATTCGGAAGGCGTTCGGCTTATCCCGCGTCATCGTTTCCACGTACCAGGCCGTCTCGGGAGCAGGGGCGCAGGCGATTGAAGAGCTGTACGAGCAGACGAAAGCGGTGCTTGACAATAAGCCGTTCGAGGCAACCATTTTGCCGGTCAAATCGGACCGGAAGCATTACCCAATCGCGTTTAACGCCATTCCGCAAATCGATAAGTTTCAAGATAACGGGTTTACGTTCGAAGAGATGAAAATGATCAACGAAACGAAAAAAATCATGCATATGCCCGAGCTGAGCGTCGCGGCGACGTGCGTACGCATTCCGGTGGCGAGCGGGCATTCGGAGTCGGTGTATATCGAGATCGAGCAAGACGGCGTCACGGCTGCCGATTTGCAAGCGGTGCTGCGCGAGGCGCCGGGCGTCGTTCTCCAAGACGATCCGAGCGAACAGCTGTATCCGATGCCGGCCAACTGCGTCGGCCAATACGACGTCTTTGTCGGCCGCATCCGCCGCGATTTGGACAACAGCCGCGCCTTTCATTTATGGATTGTTGCCGACAACTTGCTAAAAGGGGCTGCTTCAAATTCCGTGCAAATTGCCGAAAGTTTGCTGAAGCTCGGGCTCATTTAACGAGCATCGGGGGGTTATCATGAAAATCATTGTTCAAAAGTTCGGCGGCACGTCCGTCCGCGACGAACGCGGGCGAAACTTGGCGCGCCGCCATATTGAAAACGCGCTTGAAGATGGGTACAAAGTCGTCGTCGTTGTATCAGCGATGGGCCGCCAAGGCGATCCGTATGCGACCGACACGCTTCTTGGCTTGATCGGCGGAGCCCGTCACCATGTGACGAAGCGCGAGCAAGATATGCTTATGGCGTGCGGGGAAATCATTTCGAGCGTCGTGTTCAGCAACTTGCTGAACGAACACGGCATCAAGGCGACGGCGTTTACCGGCGCGCAAGCCGGATTTCGCACGACCAGTGATCATACGAACGCCAAAATTGTTGAAATGCGCTGCGAACGGTTGCTTGAAGCGCTTCGGGAATACGACGTCGTCGTCGTCGCCGGCTTTCAAGGCATGGCGGAAAACGGAGACATCACAACGCTCGGGCGCGGCGGGAGCGATACATCGGCCGCGGCGCTCGGCGCGGCGCTAAACGCCGAGTGGGTTGACATTTTTACCGATGTCGATGGCGTGATGACGGCCGACCCGCGTATTGTCGAAAATGCTCGGCCGTTGGAAGTTGTCACCTATACGGAAATTTGCAATATGGCGTACCAAGGGGCGAAAGTGATCCATCCGCGCGCGGTGGAAATCGCCATGCAGGCGAAAGTACCGCTGCGCATCCGTTCAACGTATTCCGATGGGCCAGGGACGCTCGTTACGTCATCGGTGCGCGGTCAAAGAGGAAGCGATGTGAAAGAGCGTCTCGTCACGGGCATTACGTACGTCGCCAATGTGACGCAAATGAAAGTGTTGGCAAAAGAAGGGCATTATGAACTGCAGTCGGATGTATTTCAGGCGATGGCTCACGAAGGAATCAGCGTCGACTTTATCAACATTTCACCGTACGGCGTCGTCTATACGGTGAGCGGAGATATGACGGAAAAAGCGATAGCCGCTTTGCGCCGCATTGGCTATGATCCGGTTGTGACGCCCCGCTGCGCCAAAGTGTCGGTCGTTGGCGCCGGCATTGCCGGTGTGCCAGGAGTAACGGCCAAAATCGTCACCGCTCTATCGGAGCAAGGCATTCAAATTTTGCAATCGGCAGACAGCCATACGACCATTTGGGTATTAGTCAAACAAGACGATATGGAAAAGGCCGTCAATGCCTTGCACGACGCCTTTTGCTTGTCCGAGGCCAAACAGGACGAATGATCAACCGATTTGAAAATGAGGAGTGAAAACCGTGGTTCAGTTCGGGAATGTCGTCACTGCGATGGTCACTCCCTTTGACCGAAAAGGAAACTTAGATTTAGCGAAAACGACAGAACTCGTCAACTATTTGCTTGACAACGGCACGGATGCGCTTGTTGTCGCAGGCACGACCGGCGAATCGCCGACGTTGACGACGGAAGAGAAAGTCGCACTGTTCCGCCATGTCGTTTCCGTCGTCAATGGCCGCGTGCCGGTTATTGCTGGGACGGGAACGAACAATACGCGCGCCTCGATCGAGCTGACGAAACGGGCGGAAGAAGCAGGCGTCGACGCTGTCATGCTTGTGGCGCCATATTACAACAAACCGAATCAAGAAGGGCTGTATCAGCATTTTAAAGCGATCGCTGAGAGCACGCCGCTGCCGGTCATGTTGTACAACGTGCCGGGGCGCACGTCGGTCAACCTCGCTCCTGAGACCGTCATTCGGCTGGCAGCGATTCCGAATATTGTCGCGGTCAAAGAAGCCGGCGGCAATTTAGAAGCGATGGCGGAAATCATTGAACGCACGCCGGACGATTTTCAACTGTATAGCGGCGATGACAGCTTGACGCTGCCGGTGTTGGCGATCGGCGGCGCCGGCGTGGTTTCTGTTGCATCGCACATCATCGGCAACGAAATGCAACAAATGATTCGTGCATTCCAGGCCGGCGACCATCAAGCCGCCGCCGCGTTGCACCGGAAATGGCTGCCGCTCATGAAAGGGCTGTTCGCTGCGCCGAGCCCGGTGCCGGTGAAAACCGCCCTGCAGTTGCGCGGCTTGGATGTCGGCTCGGTGCGCCTTCCGCTCGTTCCGCTCACCGAGCAGGAGCGAAACGAGCTCAGCCGTCTGCTTGATGCTTGATGGCCATATTCGTGCAGCAAATGACCCCAGCGTCGGTTCGGACGTTGGGGCTTTTTTGTCGAGACGGTGAAATGCGCCGGCTCGTTCATGAACCATCTTGTGTTTTTTGGCATCAATTCGTTATAATAAAGGCAAGTGACTTTGAGCGGGTTAGCATCACAATTGGGAGGACGCAGCCTTGAAATCCAAAATAAAGCCAGTAGAGAAAATACGCATTTTTGCCCTTGGGGGAGTCGGGGAAATCGGCAAAAACATGTATGTCGTCGAATTGGACGAGGACATTTTCGTCCTCGATGCCGGGGTGATGTTCCCGGAAGATGAGATGTTTGGCATTGACAAAGTCATCCCGGACATTGCCTACTTAATTGAACGGCAGCACCGCATTCAGGCGATTTTTCTCACTCACGGGCATGAGGAGCATATGGGAGCGATCGCCTACGTGCTCAAGCAGCTGTCTGTGCCAGTCTACGGGACGAAGCTGACGCTCGGGTTGGCGGAAGCGATTTTAAAAGAGCAAGGCATTGCAAACGCCAAACTGAATGAAATTCATCCTGACGCTGAACTGCTGTTTGACAAAGCAAAAGTGACGTTTTTCCGCACGATCCACAGCATCCCCGATTCCATCGGCATCAGCCTGCATACATCGCAAGGGGCGATCGTGTACACGAGCGATTTTAAATTTGACCAGACGCCGTATGGCAATAATCGCGCCGACTTGGGGAAAATGGCGCAAATCGGCGAACAAGGGGTGCTTTGTCTTTTGTCGGACAGCACGAATGCCGAGCGTCCGGGCTACAGCGGCTCTGATACAGCCGTCGCCCATGAGATTGCAGATGTGATCGGCCACGCGAAAGGGCGCGTGTTTGTCGCCTGCTATGCTTCGAACATTACGCGCATCCAACAAGTGCTTTACGCCGCCAAGCAGTACGGGCGCAAGGTGGCGGTGATCGGCAAAACGCTGCATAAAATTATGGACATCGCCGTCCGCCTCGGTTATTTGCATCTGCCGGATAAGGTGACGATTTCTGCCTACGACTTGGACCGCTATGGGGATGATGAACTCGTCATTTTGACGACCGGGGGTCATGGCGAGCCGATGAGCGCGCTTTGGCGCATGGCGCGGCAGGCGAACAAGCAGGTGAACATTAAAGAAGGAGACACCGTCATCGTCGCTGCTTCTGTCATGCCGGGGTATGAGCTTGGGTTTTCGAAAACGATCGACGCCCTATACCGGGCTGGGGCGAACGTCATTTACCACAATCGGCAAGTGCACGTGTCCGGGCACGGCTGCCAAGAAGAGCTTAAGCTCATGCTTAATTTGATGAAGCCGAAATATTTCATCCCGGTGCATGGGGAGTACCGAATGCAAAAGGCGCACGCCCGGTTGGCGAAGGCGGTCGGCATCTCGGAAGAGCGGACGTTTTTGCTTGACAAAGGTGAAGTGGTCGAATTTCGCGGCGGAGCCGCCCGCCCTGGCGGTAAAGTGCCGTACGGCAACATTTTAATCGATGGCCTCGGCATCGGCGACGTCGGCAACATTGTGTTGCGCGACAGGCGTTTGTTGTCGCAGGACGGCATTTTGATCGCCGTGGTGACACTAAACAAAGAAGCGAAAACGATTGCTGCTGGACCGGAAATCATATCGCGCGGATTCGTTTATATGCGCGAGGCGGAGACGCTGTTGGAAGAGGCTGAGCAAATGGTGTCGGAGATCATTAAGCGCTGTCTGGAATCATACATGCTGGAATGGTCATCGTTAAAGGCGAACATTCGCGAGGCGCTAAGCCAGTTTTTGTTTGAGAAAACGAAGCGAAAGCCGATGATTTTGCCGATTATTATGGAGGTATAACGCAATCATGCTCAAAGTCCAATGGAAATGCTGGAAACGGTGAACCGTTGCCGGCATTTTTCTTTTTCTTTTCGGCCGTACTAAACGTATGACCGATAGAAAGGAGAAGGAATCGATGGACAAGGAGCGTTACCTTCAGGAAGAGACGGAAGAAAAACCGGAAACGAAAACGGAAGAGGCCACTGCTACCATCACCCAGCTTGGGCAGACGAATGTCCCGCAAATGGAACCGGATACGAACATTCATTGTCTGACGATTGTCGGCCAAATTGAAGGTCATATTCAGCTGCCGCCGCAAAACAAGGCGACAAAATACGAACATGTGATCCCACAAATCGTCGCCATTGAGCAAAATCCGAAAATCGAAGGGCTGCTCGTCATTTTAAATACGGTCGGCGGTGATGTGGAGGCCGGGCTTGCGATTGCGGAAATGCTCGCTTCGCTGTCAAAACCGACCGTTTCCATCGTGCTTGGCGGCGGCCATTCGATCGGCGTGCCGATCGCCGTTTCGTGCAACTATTCGTTCATCACTGAGACGGCGACGATGACGATTCATCCGATCCGTTTGACGGGGCTTGTCATTGGCGTTCCGCAGACGTTTGAGTATTTGGATAAAATGCAGGAACGCGTCGTCCGCTTCGTAACGAAGCATTCCAACATTAGCGAGGAGAAGTTTAAAGAGCTCATGTTTTCCAAAGGCAATTTGACGCGCGACATCGGCACGAACGTCGTCGGTCCCGATGCGGTCCGGTACGGCTTGATCGATGAAGTGGGCGGTGTCTCACAGGCCATGGCGAAGCTGCGCCAGCTGATCGAAGCGAAAAAAGGCGGCGAAGGGAAGATGATCCAATGATTTTGTACACGATCATGCCGGAACATTTGGTGTTCCCGGTCGATGCGGCCGCGTATGAAAAGCAAAAGCTAGTGCATTACGAAGGCATCCCGTTGCTCGTCCAAATGACCGATACGGGCGAATATGAAATCGTGCAAAACTTAAGCACCAACCCCTATCATTTTTTAAACGCCAAGTATGCGCCAGGGGTGCGGTTTCCGGTTTCTGTCGCAACATCGTAATGAATTGTCAAGTTGTTCATGATATAATAATAGACAAACAGAAAAAAGCAGCCATTGTTGGCTGCTTTTTCCGGCTTGCCAATTCATTCATGTTGGAGTGAGCGATCATGGCGAAACGAAAGCGACAAAAAAAAGGAAAAACGCCAAAGAAACAGTCATGGACGGAGACAATTCGCTTTGAATTGATCGGTCTCGGGCTGCTGGCTGTTGCCGTTGTGGCGATGGCTCGCCTCGGGCTTGTCGGGGAAACATTCGTGCTTGTCGGCCGCTTTTTTTTCGGCGAATGGTACATGCTGTTAATAGGGGGAGTGTTCATTTTATCGCTCATCCTCATTTGGAAACAATCGTGGCCGTCATGGGCGAGCCGTCCGTTTGTCGGCGTGTCAGTCATCACAGCGGCGCTTTTGCTGCTAAGTCACGAGAAGTTATTTGAGCTCATGTCGCGGCGCGGTGAGCTTGATCCGAGCGTCATCCGGACGACGTGGGCGATGTTTTGGAACGAGGCGGGCGGAAAGGAGTCCCATGCCGACCTAGGCGGCGGAATGGCTGGCGCTCTGTTGTTTGCCGCCAGCTATCAGCTGTTTGATTCGCTCGGGACAAAATGGATTTGTTTTCTGCTGTTTGTAGTCGGCTTTGTCGTATTGACCGGGAAATCGCTGCGCGAAACGATCGGACAGATAGTTGTTGGGGCGGCCGCGCTTGTGCGGAAGGAATGGCTGGCGTTCGTCGCCGATGTGAAACAATGGCTCGCGGGGAGAAAACGGCGAGCGAGTGTAGAACGAGGCCGGCGTTCACGGCGGACGGCCGCCTATCCGGCCGAGGAATCGGCAGAAGCCGGGGCTGCTGAGGCGGACGACGAATTGCTTTCGCCGCCGCCGATCATATCCGATTTTGCCGCCGTCCGGGCGGCCGCCGAGCCGGAAGAAGAGAAACAGCTGCCTGTGGAAGATGACGACAGCGAAGGGGGGGCATCCCCGCCGTTGGCGTTTTCCGAGCATGAAAATGCCAATTACGATTTGCCGCCGCTTGAACTTCTCCGTCCGCCAAAGCCGGCTGGGCAGTCGACCGACCATGCGAATATTTATGCCAATGCGCGCAAGCTGGAAAAAACGTTCCAAAGCTTTGGCGTTAAAGCGAAAGTGACGCAGGTGCACCTTGGCCCGGCGGTGACAAAATATGAAGTGTACCCGGACGTCGGGGTGAAAGTAAGCAAAATCGTCAGCTTAAGCGACGACTTGGCGCTCGCCTTGGCGGCGAAAGACATCCGCATTGAAGCGCCCATCCCCGGCAAGTCCGCAATCGGCATCGAAGTGCCGAACGAGGAGATCGCCACCGTCTCGCTGCGCGAAGTGCTGGAGGCGGTCGAGCACACAAGGTCCGAATCCAAGCTGTTGATCCCGCTCGGGCGCGACATTTCCGGGGAAGTCGTTGCCGCCGAGTTGAACAAAATGCCGCATTTGTTGATCGCCGGCGCTACCGGGAGCGGGAAAAGCGTCTGTATCAACGGCATTATCGTCAGCCTGCTCATGCGCACCAAGCCCCATGAAGTGAAGTTGATGATGATTGACCCGAAAATGGTCGAGCTAAGCGTCTACAATGGCATTCCGCATCTGTTGACGCCGGTCGTCACCGATGCGAAAAAAGCGGCTCAAGCGCTGAAAAAAGTCGTCCAAGAAATGGAACGGCGCTACGAGCTATTTTCCCATACCGGCACGCGCAACATTGAAGGGTATAACGAGCATATCCGTCAGCAGAACGAAGCCGCGCTGGAGCAGCAGCCGCTTTTGCCATATATCGTCGTCATCATTGACGAACTGGCTGACTTGATGATGGTCGCTTCGTCAGATGTGGAAGAGGCGATCACTCGGTTGGCGCAAATGGCGCGCGCGGCCGGCATTCACTTGATCATCGCCACTCAACGCCCGTCGGTTGACGTTATCACGGGCGTCATTAAGGCCAACATTCCGTCACGCATCGCGTTCAGCGTCTCATCGCAAATTGACTCACGCACCATTCTCGATGTGGGCGGGGCGGAAAAACTTCTCGGCCGCGGCGACATGCTGTTTTTGCCCATGGGCGCGTCCAAACCGGTGCGCGTGCAAGGCGCATTTGTGTCCGATCAAGAAGTGGAAGACGTCGTCCAATTTGTCATCGGCCAGCAGCAGGCCCAATATTACGAGGAGATGATCGTACCGGAAGAGGAGGCGAACGCATCGGCCTTCGAAGACGACTTGTATGAAGAGGCCGTCCGCCTTGTTGTGGAAATGCAAAGCGCTTCTGTGTCGATGCTGCAGCGCCGCTTCCGCATTGGCTACAACCGCGCCGCCCGGCTGATCGACGCCATGGAGGAGCGAGGCGTCGTCGGTCCGTACGAAGGGAGCAAACCGCGCGCGGTTCTTTGGTCGAAAGAAGATTTGAAAAAGACGTCGTAGCACTCGGCGGAAAATGGGCCTCAGAGCATTTTGTCAGAAAAGCGCTGGCGTCACGAGGTTTTTCCATTGAACATGGGCTGAAATCAACAGTCTTTTGCGCTGCATCGCAAGCCCTGATCGCTAAGCAGGCAGGTCGATGCCACCTGCCTGCCAATCGTATGCCACATTGGAATCGCTTTCATAAACATATCTTTTTTTTCGACAAAATTTGATAACCCTATTTATTTGGCCAGTAAAAAATGATATAGTAGTCTCAGAAAGGTTATATGTCTAATGTCAGAGGTCTGACTCTTACAGGAGATCATGTGGAGGACGTTGTCATGTCAATCAAATCAGACAACCGCCATCTGTACTTGCAAGTCATCGACCGTTTGAAACACGATATTGAAACTGGCGTGTACAAAGAAAAGCAAAAGCTGCCGTCTGAGTTTGAGCTTGCCAAACAGCTTGGCGTCAGCCGGGCGACATTGAGGGAAGCGCTCAGGGTGCTGGAAGAAGAAAACATTATCATCCGCCGCCACGGCGTCGGAACGTTTGTCAACGCCCGGCCGCTGTTTACGTCCGGCATCGAGCAGCTCTCAATCATCACGGACATGATCCGCCAAGCCGGACGAAAACCGGGAACGATTTTTTTGTCTTCTTCCATCCAGCTGCCGACAGAAGACGATATGCGCCGTTTTCAATGCCGCCCGGACGACGAGATTTTGTTGATCGAGCGGGTGCGCACCGCCGACGGGGAGCCGGTCGTCTATTGCCTCGATAAAATTTTGAGCAAGTATTTGCCAAAAGGCATTTCGTACGAACACGAATCGTTGTTTGAAAACTTGCACAACCAAACGCATCGCGACATCGCCTATGCGGTCGCGCGCATCGAGCCGCTCGGCTATCATGAAAAAGTGTCGCCGATTTTGCAATGCGACCCGGAAACGGCGCTGCTTGTGCTCAAGCAAATGCATTTCGACAAAAACGACGAGCCGATTTTTTATTCCGTCAACTACTTCCGCTCCGACAAGTTCAGCTTCCATGTCATGCGGAAGCGGTTCAGCTTTTAAGGGGGTGAAAATGGGTACATAGAAAGAGAGCGGAAGCTTTATACTAATTAAAGAACAAATTTTCAAGCCAGGGGGTAGTGAATGTGAAAAAGCGAATCGGATTGGTGTTGTCCGTCCTGTTTGCCGCCGGCACGCTACTTAGCGCCTGCGGACAAGCCGGCAACAATGCGGGAGGCGGCAATCAGAAAGATACGTTCAGTGTCGCCATGGTCACCGACGCCAGCGGCATTGACGACAAATCGTTCAACCAGTCGGCTTGGAAAGGGCTGCAAAAGTTCGGCAAAGACAACGGGTTAGAAAAAGGCCGCGGCGGCTACGACTACTTGCAGTCATCGAGCGACGCTGACTATGCCACGAACTTAAACAAGCTCGTGCGCAGCGACTTTGACTTGATTTTCGGCATCGGGTATTTGATGGGCGACGCGGTGAAAGAAGTCGCGAAGCAAAACCCGAAAAAACATTTCGCCATCGTCGACACGGTTGTTGATGAGCCCAATGTCGCCAGCATCACGTTCAAGGAGCATGAAGGCTCGTTCCTTGTCGGCGTTGTTGCCGGTTTGATGACGAAAACGAATAAAATCGGCTTTGTCGGTGGGATGGAGATTCCGTTGATCGAAAAATTCGAAAGCGGATTCCGCGCCGGCGTGAAAGCGGTCAATCCGAAGGCGACTGTGGAAGTGCAATACGCCGGGGCGTTCGACCAAGCGGATAAAGGGAAAGCGATCGCCTCGAGCATGTACGCGTCTGGCATCGACATCATCTACCATGCAGCTGGAGCGACTGGGAACGGCGTCTTCTCGGAAGCGAAAGATTTGAAGAAGAAAGATCCGAACCGCGAAATTTGGGTCATCGGTGTTGACAAAGACCAAGCGCCGGAGGGAGAAGTGAAAGTCGGCGGCAAAACGTACAACGTAACGCTCACTTCGATGGTGAAACGCGTCGACGTCGCTGTCTATGACACGGCGAAACGGGCGAAAGAGGGTGACTTCCCGGGCGGCAAAACGATTGAGTACGGGTTGCCGGAAAATGGGGTTGGCATTGCCCCGACGCAAGGCAACATTCCGGAGAACGTGTTAAAAACCGTTGACGAATGGAAGCAAAAAATCATCAAAGGCGAAGTGAAAGTTCCGACAAACCGGAAAGAGTACGAGCAATTCGCTGCGACGATCAAGTGACGAACAACGGCGAAGAAGGCTAGCGCGAGCCGCTAGCCTTCTTCAAAATCGTCAACTACCCCCACTTCGCGAACGCTTGAAGAGGGGGCTTGCCACTCCCCAGAAGTGCAAACGGACTTCGTCCTCCTTCCTTGACTTGGGGTTGCATCAGGGGGCAGGTTGACCGCTGCCCAACGACGCAGGTCATGCCTGCATCGTTGCCGATTCTCTCGGTGTGTCTGTTGGCAGTACTTGGCTTCCACACACAACAGACGGACCTACGCTCGATGTTTGACGGTTACAACGTTTCCTGCAGCCAACTCCACCCATCGAGCAGCCGTGATTGGAGTGCCTTTATTGAACGGTTTTCTCCACGTCTTTATTCGATCATACACAAAAGAAAGGGGGAACGCGCATTCCTCTCCCACTTACTCCCTTTGGTCGTTGAAGTGGGAGTCTCCTGCGCGAAATAGGATGAAGGGCGGCCGTTTCGCTGTCGCCTTTCATTTTGTGATTTTGACCTTGCTTGAGTAAGGAGTGAATCGCTTGGAATACGTGATTGAAATGCTCAATATCCGCAAAGTGTTTGGCACGTTTGCCGCCAATGACAACATTACGCTGCAAGTGAAAAAGGGGGAGATACACGCTCTGCTTGGCGAAAACGGGGCCGGCAAATCGACGCTCATGAACGTGCTGTTCGGTTTATACCAGCCGGACGGCGGCGAAATCCGTGTGAAAGGAAAGCCGGTGCGCATCACCGACCCGAACGTCGCCAACGATCTTGGCATCGGCATGGTGCATCAGCACTTTATGCTCGTCGATACGTTCACGGTGACGGAAAACATCATCTTAGGCAGCGAACCGACGCGGGTCGGAACGATCGATATGAAGCGGGCGGAGCGGGAAGTGCGCGAATTGTCGGAACGATATGGACTCGCGGTCGATCCAACAGCGAAGATCGCCGACATTTCCGTCGGCATGCAGCAGCGCGTGGAAATTTTAAAGACGCTTTACCGCGGCGCCGATATTTTGATTTTTGACGAACCGACAGCGGTGTTGACGCCGCAGGAAATCCGCGAGCTCATCCAAATTATGCGCACGCTCGTCCGCGAAGGAAAATCCATCATTTTAATTACACACAAACTTAAAGAAATTATGGAAGTGTGCGACCGCGTCACCGTCATCCGCCGCGGCAAAGGAATTGCGACGCTCAATGTGGCGGAGACGAATCCGAACGAACTGGCGGCGCTCATGGTCGGCCGCGAGGTGCAGTTTACGACCGCTAAGAAACCGGCTGAGCCGGGAAAACCGGTGTTGGAAATTAAAGACTTAGTCGTCAAGGACGCGCGCGGGATCAAAGCGGTCAACGGTTTGAACTTGACGGTGCACGCCGGCGAGATCGTCGGCATTGCTGGAGTTGACGGCAACGGCCAGACCGAGCTCATTGAAGCCATAACCGGGTTGATCAAAGCTGAATCAGGGACAATCCGCCTCAACGGCCGAGACATTACGAATTTGCCGCCGCGCAAAATCATCGAAGCCGGCGTCGGCCATATTCCGCAAGATCGGCATAAGCACGGGCTTGTCCTTGACTTTCCGATCGGCGAAAACATGGTGCTGCAAACCTACTATCAGCCGCCGTACTCGAAACGGGGTCTGTTGAATTTTCAAGCCATTTACGAAAAAGCGCGCCAGCTCATCCGCGAATTTGACGTGCGCACGCCGGATGAATATACGAAGGCGCGGGCGCTGTCGGGCGGAAACCAGCAAAAAGCGATCATTGGCCGCGAAGTTGACCGCGACCCGGATTTGTTGATCGCCGCCCAGCCGACAAGGGGGCTTGACGTCGGCGCGATCGAGTTTATCCATAAGCGGCTCATCGAACAGCGCGACCGCGGCAAAGCGGTGCTGCTCGTCTCATTTGAGCTCGATGAAGTCATGAACGTCAGCGACCGGATCGCCGTTATTTATGAGGGGAAAATTGTCGCCATCGTCGATCCGAAAGAGACGACGGAACAAGAGCTCGGGCTGCTGATGGCTGGAAGTAAACGGAAGGAAGCAGGTGTGTCGTGATGAAGTCAAACCGTCTCCAGCAATTGTTGATTCCTGTATTGGCCGTCTTGCTCGGCATGGCTGCCGGATCCATCGTCATGCTCGTGAGCGGCTACAACCCGATCGCTGGGTTTTACGCTCTCGTGTACGGGGCATTTGGCGATACGTACTATATCGGCGAAACGATCCGCCAGACGACGCCGTACATTTTAACCGGGTTGGCGGTGGCGTTTGCTTTTCGCACCGGCTTGTTTAACATCGGGGTCGAAGGGCAGCTGATCGTCGGCTGGCTGGCGGCCGTCTGGGTCGGCGTGTCGTTCGACTTGCCGAAAATCATCCATTTGCCGCTCGCCATTTTGGCGGCCGCCCTCGCCGGAGCGCTTTGGGGGCTGATCCCAGGCGTGCTAAAGGCGTATTTAAAAGTGCATGAAGTCATTATTACGATTATGATGAACTATATTGCTTTGCATGTAACGAACGCCATCATCCGTTCCGTTTTGTCCGATGAGGGATTTAAATCAAAGCCGGTGAAAGAAAGCGCATCGCTTCACTCCGACTTTTTTGATGCCATTACGTATCATTCCACCATGCATTACGGCATTTTCATCGCTGTCGCCGCCGCATTTGTCATGTGGTTTTTGCTTGAGCGGACGACGAAAGGGTTTGAGCTGCGGGCGGTCGGGTTCAACCAGCATGCCTCCCAGTATGCCGGCATGAACGTGCGCGCCAACATCATTTTAGCGATGGTCATCTCCGGCGCTTTTGCCGGCGTCGCCGGGGCGATGGAGGGGCTTGGCACATTTGGAAACATCTCGACGAAAGCCGGCTTTACCGGCCTCGGGTTTGACGGCATCGCCGTCGCCCTGATCGGCGGCAACAACGCGTTTGGCATTTTGCTCTCCGCCTTGTTGTTTGGCGCCTTAAAAGTCGGGGCGTTGGAAATGCCATCAAGCGCCGGCGTGCCGACCGAACTCGTCGATATTATTATCGCGCTCATCATTTTCTTTGTGGCATCGAGCTATATGATTCGCTGGCTGTTATCTCGCTGGCAAAAGGGGGCGGAGTAAGTGAGCATGTATGACGTGTTGCAGACGATTATCCCGACAGCGATTTTCTTTGCGGCTCCCCTCATTTTCACGGCGCTTGGCGGTGTGTTCAGCGAACGGTCCGGCGTCGTCAACATCGGGCTTGAAGGATTGATGACCATCGGCGCGTTTGTCGGCATCGTCTTTAATTTGACGTTTGCCGATCGGTTTGGCGAATGGACGCCGTGGCTTGCCTTATTGGCTGCCATGGTGGTCGGCGCTGTATTTTCCCTGCTGCACGCTGTCGCGTCGGTTACCTTTCGCGCCGACCAAGTCGTCAGCGGGGTGGCGATCAACTTTTTGGCGCTTGGCCTGTCGCTGTTTTTAGTCAAAAAAATGTACGGCAAAGGCCAGACCGACCAAATTCAAGTCGGGTTTGACAAAATCGATGTGCCGGTGTTGAGCGACATCCCGGTCATCGGCCCGCTGTTATTCTCCAATGCGTATGTGACGTCGTACATCGCCATTTTGTTGGCGTTTGTCTCTTGGTATGTGATTTATAAAACGCCGTTTGGCCTGCGGCTGCGTGCGGTCGGCGAACATCCGATGGCGGCGGATACGATGGGGATTCATGTCGCCAAAATGCGCTACATCGCCGTCATGATCAGCGGGGCGCTCGGCGGTTTGGGCGGTGCGGTATACGCGACGATCATTTCCCGCGATTTTAGCCATGCGACGATTTCTGGGCACGGATTTATGGCGCTCGCCGCCATGATTTTTGGCAAATGGCATCCGATCGGCGCGATGGGAGCGGCGCTCTTTTTCGGACTGGCGCAAAGCTTAAGCATTGTCGGGCAAACCATTCCGTTTTTGAAAAACGTTCCGACGGTTTACTTGCTCATCGCCCCGTACGTGCTCACCATTTTGGCGCTCGCCGGCTTCATCGGGCGGGCGGAGGCGCCGAAAGCGGCCGGCACGCCATATATCAAAGGGAAACGGTAGAACTTGCAGCTGTCCGGCGCAACCGGACAGCTGTTTTTCATTCCCATGATGGCAATGTTTCCAAGCGCATCGGACGAACTAGGCGGATTTGTTTGCATTTGTCGCTTGGCAACAGGTATATTGTTGATAAGACATCTCACAATAAGCATGCCGCCCATTTTGCGACAGAAAAGGAGCATTCCCGTTAGGAGCTTTTCCGGGGACTTGATCAAAAAAAGCCCTCTT
>NZ_JAFWFM010000095.1:0-14827 GCF_017515625.1 Geobacillus sp. | reverse complement strand
GCCAAGAAAACTGGATCAATCAACAAAATATTGCACTCGGGGTTCTTCACCTAATAGGTGAACATTCGAAATGGAGTCGAAGTCTCGACACGATTGGGTTTCCCAGCATTTTTGATACACTTCTGTCACGGATTCAGGTATTTTCCATTTTTGCATTCATTGGTAAAATAATATAAAATACAGTACACGATACTTCATGAAAAGGACGGTTTATTCGTGCCAAAATGCAATCTGTTGACCTTAATCGAACAAAAGCGGATGGAACTTGTCGACACTGTAGCCAAAACGAGTTTAAACTCTGAAGCCGCAATGAAAGTAAGCAAAGAACTCGACACGCTGCTCAACGCCTATCAGCGCGAACAAGTACGACAACGAAAACAAAGCGCCTCCCGCTAAACGGGAAACGGCGCTTTTTCTTTCCGGCACGCCCCCGCCGCCTGCGCAAGCGGTCATCTCATCTCATGGCGGGCGAACAGTCCGTTCTTTGGATGTTGCGCTTGGACATCGACGAGGCCGTTTTGCAGCAAGTACATTTGGTAGTAAAGCCCTTTTTGCGCCAGCAGTTGCTGATGCGTACCGCGCTCGATGATTTCGCCGCAGTGGAGGGCGAAAATTTGATCAGCGTCTTGAATCGTTGATAGACGGTGGGCGATGGCGATCGTCGTCCGCCCTTTCCGCATGCGCATGAGCGCATCTTGAATCGCTTCCTCTGTTTCGGTGTCAATATGGGCGGTCGCCTCATCGAGCACCAAAATTTTCGGATCAGCAGCGATCGTGCGAGCAAAGGAAAGAAGCTGGCGCTGACCGCTTGATAACGTCGCCCCGCGCTCGGCGAGCACATGGTCGTAACGATCGGGCAATTGCTCAATAAACGCATCGGCCTGCACGAGCCGAGCGGCCTCCTGAATGGCTTCGTCGTCCAGTTCCTGATTATACATGCGAATGTTCTCTTTGACCGTCCCGTAAAACAAAAACGGATCTTGCAAGACAAGGCCGAGGCGGCGGCGCAGCTCGGCGCGCGAGTAATCGCGGATCGACCGGCCGTCAAGCAAAATATCGCCGCGGTCAAACTCATAAAAGCGCATGAGCAAGTTGATGATCGAACTTTTGCCGCTGCCGGTATGGCCGACAAACGCGACCGTCTGACCTGGACGGATGACAAACGACAGCCGTTTCAGCACATCTCGTTTGCCGTCGTAGGAAAAGCTGACATCCCGAAATTCGATTTCCCCGCGCTCGATCACATGCTGCGACCGATTTGGATTGGCCGGCGCCTCTTCTTGATGATCAAGAAGGGCAAACACGCGAGAGGCGGAAACGATCGCCTGCTGGTAAAGAGACAGGCGCGCCATCATTTGCGTCACCGGTTCGAAAAAGCGCTCCAAATAGTTGACAAACGCATACAGCACGCCGATCTCAACTGGGCCATCAAGCGCCGTGATGCCAAAAAAGCTGAGCACGACCATGATCGACAACATATACACCACATCGATCGCCGGTCGAAGCAGCAGTCCATCAAGGTGGATGTTTTTCATCCCCGTCTTATAATGCGCTTCATTGACGGCGGCAAATTCTTGATATAAACGGCGCTGCTGGCGGAACGCTTGAATGACGGCCATTCCTTGCAGCGATTCGTTCAATTTGGCGTTCAGTTCGCTCAGCCGTTCGCGCATCTCTTGATAAAACACTGAGCTGTAGCGGCGGTATGTGTGCATGATGAACGCGATCGCCGGGAGGATGAACAGGCAAAACAACGCAAGCTTAGCATCAAGCGAAAACATAGCGACAAACACGCCGATGACAAACAAGCCGTTTTGCACAAAGGCCGCTAGGACGCTGATGAACATGTCCTTGATCGCTTCTGTATCGTTCGTCACCCGCGAAACGATGCTTCCGCCCGGCGTCCGGTCAAAATAGCTCATCCCGAGCCGGTGCACTTTCGCAAACACATCCATCCGCAGCGCTTGAATGACATACAAAGCGAGCCGCTGAAACTCGACAAGCTGGAAGTAGGAAATGATCGTTTTCAAGACGAGCACGCCGAGATAGGCGGCGGCCAGCGCCGCCACCGGTCCAAAAGCGAGGCGGCCCGGCACCAAATAGTCATCAATGAACACTTTCACCAAATACGGGCCGGAAAGCTCCCCGGCCGTTGCCAACAGAAGAAGCGCAAACGCAAGCGCCGTTTCTTTTTTGTATCTTCCCATATAAGCGAGCAGCCGCCATAAGACGCGCCGCTGCTCTTTTGTTGTCAACCATCGGTCGTTCATCCACTTCCCCCTATCTTACAAACAACTTGTATTTTCAGGCTTTTCGCTCCGCTCGTTTTTGGCGAGAGCTCGAACGTTCAGACCTGTTGTTACTCCGCAAGCGCCTCAAGCTGCTGGCGTCGATGCATGTCACGATACCAGCCGTCTTCTGCCATCAGCTGCTCGTGCGTTCCGGCCTGCACAATTCGCCCCCCGTCAAAGACGAGAATCCAATCGGCATGCTCAACCGCGCTTAAACGATGAGCGGCGATGATCGTCGTTTTTCCGCGCCGCTCCTGTTTGAGCGCCGCTAAAATCCGCGCCTCGGTCTTCGCATCCACGGCCGACAACGCGTCATCAAAAATGAGCACTTCCGGGTCAATGAGAAGCGCCCGGGCGATGGACAGCCGCTGTTTTTGCCCACCGGATAGGGAAATGCCGCGCTCTCCGATGACCGTCTCATACCCGTCGGGAAACTGCAAAATGTCATCATGAATGTCGGCCAGCCGCGCCGCCCGTACGACCTCGTCCTCTCCGGCTTCCGGCTTGGCAAAGGCGATGTTGTCGCGGATGGAGGCAGAAAACAAGAAATGGTCTTGCGGCACGTAGCCGATCGCCGAACGGAGCGCGAAAAGCGTATAATCGCGGATGTCGCGGCCGCCGAAGCGAATCTCGCCGTCATAGCCGTCAAACTCGCGCAGCAGCAGGCGAAGCAACGTCGTTTTTCCCGCCCCCGTTTTGCCGACGACGCCAAGCGTCGCCCCACGCTTGAGCTGAAAACGAATGCCCCGAAGCGCCGGCTTCGCCTCCCCCGGATAGGCAAATTGACGAACATCATACTCAATGTCGCCTTGCGGAGAGATGTGAAGGGCATCCGGACGTTCGTTGATTTCATCTTGTTCAGCCAACAGCGCCCGCACCCGGTCGTACGAAGCACGCCCTCGCTCAACAATGTTAAACATCCAGCCGAACGCCAACATCGGCCAAATAAGCAGGCCAAGGTAGGTCGTAAACGACACAAGCTCGCCGATCGTCAATTCGCCCGCCAAAACCATTTGGCTGCCAAACACCACAGCGAGAAAAAATGACAGCCCAACAAGCAGCCCGATCGTCGGATCAAACAAGGCGTCAATTTTGGCGACGGCAACGTTTTTCGCCACGACGTCTTCCGATTGACGGCGAAACGCCTCGACATCGTGTTCCTCATAGCCGAACGCCTTGATGACGCGGATGCCGTTGACGCTTTCCTGCACCTTGTCGTTCAGCGACGAAAACGCCGCTTGCGCCGTTAAAAAACGACGATGGAGCATCGTCCCATAGCGGCTCGTCGCCGCCGCCATCACGGGCATCGGCAATAGGCTGATGAGCGTCAGCTTCCAGCTGATCGAAAACGCCATCGTTGCCAACACAACCCCGCCAAGCGTCACCGAGTCAACAAGCGTCAAAATGCCGCTTCCGGCCGTCTGCTGAATCGCTTGCAAATCGTTGGTTGCATGAGCCATTAAATCGCCGATCCGCTTCCGCTGGTAAAACGACGGCGACATGTTCGTAAAATGCTGATACAGCTCGTTGCGCAGCTGGCGGGCAAGCTTGACCGCCGAACCGAAAATGAAAATGCGCCAAGCGTAGCGGAGCCCGTAAAGCGCCGCCGCAACGGCGGCGAGGACGGCGATCCAGCGGATGAGCACTTCTTTTGTCATCGTGCCGTTTTTCATATGATCGACCAACAAGCCGATCACTTTCGGCGGGACTGTCTCCAAAAACGCCACGATGACAAGCACGAAAATACCGGTGATATACGCCTTCTTTTCTTGGCGGAAAAACCAAAACAAATCGCGAAACACGCGCATAAGGCCCGCCCTCCTTTCATTTGGCTGACGAACAATCGCCATATTATTGTAACAAAACTAGAAAAATTTTGAAAGAACATTTTGGCAAAATAAAAAGACACTCTCGATCGAGTGTCCGTTTCGCTTATTTCAGTTGATTGTTCATCATTTTCATCATCTGGTTGATTTTCTTCTGCGACGGAGTCATGCCCATTTGCATCATCATCATGCGAATCATTTGTTCATTGATCGGCGGGTTTTTCTTCAAATAATTGATCATCGTTTTGCGGGCGACGAAAAATCCGATCGCCACCCCGGCGATGAGCGCCAGCACGCCAACGAGAATCGTACCCCACATAACAGCGATTTTCCTCCTTCTTGTTGTCTCCCTAACAGTGTACTAAACGATGCGTCATTAGACAATATTTCGCGACAAAAATCTTTTCATTACGCAAATTTTCTTCCTTGCCGAGGCGCAGACAGCCAGTAGTAATCGACAAAATCGGCGTCGACCGCCAAAAACGTCGGCGAAAGCCGAGCGAGCGCCCGCCCGATGTCCGCGGCAAGCGGCGCGCTGTCAGCGACAAGAAGCAAGCGGCGCTTTTGCACGACAAGCAACGCTTCCTTGCCGGCGTCGTTTTGCAAAACAAACATATTACGTTCCAAATTTTTGTCGACGCGGCCGGCAAAATATTGCTTTAAGCCAAGTTCCAGGCGCGAAAATGACAGCCGTTCGGTGATAAATTCGACTTGCTTGCGGCAAATCGCCTTCAGCGGCGCTTTCGCGTATTGATGCTCACGAAGCAGTTCGACAATTTTTTCTGCCCGATGGCGGTAATGCGACGCCACATCGTCATTCAACAAATAAATCCAATAGCGGACCATGCCCCATCCCCCATTTCTGTTCATCTATTTTCTATTATAGAAAATGAGAGAGGAAAAATATGTCTATTAACGGCGAGTTTTTTCACTAACATTGTCGATTTTTGTTTGCGATGGCCATGCGGCCGCAAACACGCCAACAAACAAGCCTTTGTCCTCGATTCAACCCCGAAAATACTTGACCAAAGCGCAGCCATCTTTCACAAAAATAAGCTGCCCCTGCAACAACGCAAGGGCAGCTTTTCCGGTTACTTGCCGAGCAGCGCTTTTGTGCGGCGGACGACGTTGTCAACCGTAAAGCCATACTCGGCCATGATTTTCTCTCCTGGAGCGGAAGCACCGAATCGGTCGATGGCCAAAATGTCGCCCTCGGCGCCGACGTAGCGCTCCCAACCGAGCGACGCGCCCATTTCAATGGCGAGCCGCTTCGTCACGGCCGGCGGAAGCACTTCATCGCGGTACGATTTTGGCTGAGCTTCGAAGCGGTCCCACGATGGCATGCTGATGACGGAGACATGGATGCCCTCAGCGGCAAGCGCTTCTTGCGCTTTGACGGCCAGACCGACTTCCGAGCCAGTCGCCAACAACAGCGCCTCCGGAGCGCCGTTTTTCGCCGGTGAAACGACGTACGCACCTTTTTTCACGCCTTCATACGCCAACTCAGCTGGTGCCGCCAACGTCGGCACATCTTGACGCGTCAAGACGAGTGCAGTCGGCTTGTCCGTCGATTCGAGCGCCAGCCGCCATGCTGCCGCCGTTTCGTTTGCGTCAGCCGGACGGATGACCGACAAGTTCGGCATCGCCCGAAGCGAAGCGAGATGTTCGATCGGCTCGTGCGTCGGGCCGTCTTCGCCGACGGCGATGCTGTCGTGCGTCAAGACGTAGATGACCGGCAAGCCCATCAGCGCCGCCAAGCGGATCGCCGGGCGCAAATAGTCAGAGAACACGAAGAACGTGCCGCCGAACACTTTCAACCCGCCGTGAAGCGCCATGCCGTTCAGCGCCGCCCCCATGGCAAACTCGCGCACGCCAAACCAAATGTTGCGCCCTTCGTAGCTGTCCGGCAAGAAGTTGCCGCCGCCTTTGATGAGCGTTTTATTCGAGCTTGCCAAGTCCGCCGAACCGCCAAACAATTGCGGCACCGCTTTGGCGATGGCGTTGATCACTTCCCCGGACGATGAGCGGGTCGCCAGGCTTTTGCCCGCTTCATACACCGGCAGCGCCGCCTCCCAGCCATCCGGAAGCTTCCCTTCAATCGCCCGCTTCAGCTCGGCGGCCAGCTCCGGATGCGCCCGTTCGTACGCGGCGAACTGTTCGTTCCATTCCGCTTCTTTTTTCGCACCGGCCTCTTGCACCGTTTCTCGGAAATGGGCATATACTTCTTCCGGTACATAAAAATCTTCAGCAAACGTCCAGCGGTACGCTTCCTTCGTCAGCTTCGCCTCTTGGGCGCCGAGCGGAGCGCCGTGGACGCCGGACGTGCCCGCTTTATTTGGCGAGCCGTAGCCAATCGTCGTTTTTACTTCAATGAGCGTCGGCCGGTCAAGGTCCGCCCGCGCCTCCTCGAGCGCTTTGGAGATTTCTTCAATATTGTTGCCGTCCTCAACGCGCAAATATTGCCAGCCGTACGCTTGGAAACGTTGGGCGACGTTTTCCGAGAACGACAGGTTGAGCTCCCCGTCCAGCGAAATGTCGTTCGAGTCATACAGGACGATCAGACGGCCGAGCTTCAAGTGGCCGGCGAGTGACGCCGCTTCGCTCGCCACTCCTTCCATCAAATCGCCGTCGCCGCAAATGGCGTACGTATAATGATTGATAATCTCAAACCCGTCGCGGTTGTATGTAGCAGCCAAATGCCGTTCCGCCATGGCCATGCCGACCGCCATCGCAATCCCTTGGCCGAGTGGGCCGGTCGTCGCTTCCACGCCCGGCGTATGGCCGTATTCCGGATGGCCCGGCGTTTTGCTTCCCCATTGGCGGAACTGCTTCAAGTCATCCATCGTGACATCGTAGCCGCTTAAATGCAATAAGCTGTAAAGCAGCATCGACCCGTGCCCGGCTGACAAGACAAACCGGTCGCGGTTGAACCAGTTTGGATTCGCCGGGTTATGATTCATAAATTTTGTCCAAAGCGTGTACGCCATCGGCGCCGCGCCCATCGGCATGCCCGGGTGCCCGGATTTCGCTTTTTCGATCGCGTCAATCGACAGCGTTCGAATCGTCGTAATCGCCAACTCCTCGATTGAATGCGCCATCGTCTTCCTCCCTTTCATTAACATGGTGTCATTTACTATCATATAGAAAATCGATCGGCTTGTACAACGTTATTTTCCGGTCCACCCCTCTTTCGACCGTTTAATGGAAGCGCCGCCGCTGGCTTTCCTTTAATTTTTTCGGCGTCACGTCGTTGCCGTTCGGGTCAATGACGGTCACTGTATGGAGCATATCGGTCATCGCCTTGCGGAACGCTTGAATGTACTCACGGCGCAGCTTCGCTTGCTCGAGGGCCTCTTCGGCCGACAAGCAGGCCGTTTTCGCTTTTTTCGCCAGTTCATTGATGCGGGCTAATTTATGTTTGGCAAGCATTGATCATCTTCTCCTATCTGCCATATTCTCACTCTGTTTTATCTTATCTGATCAACCGGGAAGATGGCAAGGATGGCATCTTGGCTTCCTTTGCCCGCTCGCCGCTTTAGGGTCAGGCGCAGTACACGATCAACGCCGCCTTTGTTGCTCGTCCATATATTCCTGGTAACGCCGATGGACGGTCGCCTTGGACGCCTCGTAGCCGAAGCTTCGCATCGTCGCGGCGATATCGGCAAACGTCAGTCCACGCTCGCGCAAGCGGACGATCTCCTCAACCGGCAGATCGATTCGATCGCGCCCGGCGTTTTCGCCCCGGCGCCTTAGGTTCCGCTCCGGTCGGTATCCGCTGGCGATGGCTCGCTGCATGCCACGCTTAATTTTGGCGTTATGTATTTTTCTTTGGTACTCCTCGACAATCGCGATGATGGATAACACCATCTCATCGGCCTCCGACAGCGGCATCTCCCCGCGGTGGCTGGCGCTGTATATTTTCACCCCTTGCTTTTTCAAGCAATGCAGCACCGCCATGCGCGCATGGCCGCGCCCAAGCCGCGTTTCATCTTGAATGAGCAGCACATCGACCTCGCCTTCCTCGCAAAGCGAAAGCAGCTCCAACACGCCGTCGCGGTCGGCTTCATAACCGCTCGCCTGCTCGGCGATCACTTTCACGACTTCAAATCCACACTCGGCCGCCAGCTGCTCGAGCTCATCTCGTTGCCTCGCGAGTGACGTTTCCTGTTCCGCTTTGTCCGTGCTGACTCGGCAGTAAATGACCGCCCTCATGGCCACTCCCTTCTTTCCATCACTGATTGACGGCCACCGAGCCGCCCTGCTTTGATTTTAACACAGGAATGACAATTTGTTCACCGGTGGCAAGACGCGGGCTCGGCAAATGGTTGACATCGACGACCCAGCGGATGAACTCATCAGGCGGCATATGGTGTTCCTGTTCGTACTGTTTTGCCAGCCCCCAAAGCGTATCGCCGGGAGCGACCGTGATCGTCACGTATTCTTTTTTATCGACCGGGCTGCTGGCGTAAACGAACCCTGCCAACACGAGCGAAAACAAAAATGAAAACAAAACATAGTGCAGCAACGTTTTCTCCATTCTCCCCACCCTTTCTAGAATGTTTGTTCGCTTTCCTTCATTATAGTCAAGAACATTTGTTTGTGTCAATAAAAAACTCGAACCTATGTTTGTTTTTTCGTCTTCCGCATGGTATAATGAAGGCAAATGATGTGGCGAAAGGTGTGAAACAATGACGAAACTGTCAAAACGACAACAGCAAATTTTAGAGTTTATTAAACAGGAAGTAAAAACAAAAGGCTATCCTCCGTCGGTGCGGGAAATTGGGGAAGCGGTTGGACTGGCGTCAAGTTCGACGGTCCACGGGCATCTCGCGCGCCTAGAAAGCAAAGGGTACATCCGCCGCGACCCGACAAAGCCGCGCGCCATTGAAATTTTGGACAACGATATGGCCAAGGAGAGAGAAAAAGAGGAGTCATCTCGGTGCCGATCATCGGCAAGGTGACGGCCGGTCAACCGATTACAGCGGTGGAAAACATCGAAGGCTACTTTCCGCTGCCGAAGCGGCTCGCCGCTGGCGAGGAGCAGTTGTTTATGCTTGAAGTGATGGGCGACAGCATGATCGAAGCCGGCATTCTCGACGGCGACTACGTCATCGTCCGCCAGCAGTCATCGGCCAACAACGGCGACATCGTCGTCGCCATGACGGAAGACAACGAGGCGACGGTGAAGCGGTTTTTCAAGGAAAAAGACCACATCCGCCTGCAGCCGGAAAACGCCCATCTTGAGCCGATCATCGTCCGCGACTGCACGATTCTCGGCAAAGTGATCGGCGTCTATCGCCTGTTCGACTGACTCGTGCCGGCCTGCGCCCATAAAAAAGCTGCCCTGAAAAAAACGGGGCAGCTTTTTTATGAATCAGTAGAGTTCCATATATTGGTCCAATTCCCATTGATGAACCGTTGTCCGATACATATCCCACTCAATTTCTTTCGCTTCGACGAAATGCTCGAATAAATGTTTGCCGAGCGCGTGAATCATCACTTCATCGGACTTCAAGTTTTCCAACGCTTCATGCAGCGTGGCCGGCAAATCGACAATGCCTTCTTCAAGCCGCTCTTCTTTCGTCATGACGTAAATGTTTCGGTCAACCGGCGCCGGAGGAGTGAGCTTGTTGCGAATGCCGTCAAGCCCGGCCGCCAACAGCACGGCCATCGCCAAGTACGGGTTCGCCGCCGGATCGACGCTGCGCACTTCAATGCGCGTGCTCATGCCGCGCGAAGCCGGAATGCGGATGAGCGGGCTGCGGTTGCGCGCCGACCAGGCGACATAACATGGCGCCTCGTACCCCGGAACAAGCCGCTTGTACGAGTTGACCGTCGGGTTGGTGACAGCTGTAAAGTTCGGCGCATGCTTCAACACGCCGGCAATAAACTGCCGGGCCGTATCGCTCAACTGCAAATCGCCGTTCGGATCAAAAAAGGCGTTTTCGTTGTTGCGAAACAGCGACAAGTTGCAGTGCATTCCCGAACCGTTAATCCCAAAAATCGGCTTCGGCATAAACGTCGCATGCAGCCCATGTTTGCGGGCGATCGTTTTGACAACGAGTTTAAACGTTTGAATGTCGTCGCACGCTTTTACGGCATCAGCGTATTTGAAATCGATCTCATGCTGGCCCGGGGCAACTTCATGGTGCGACGCTTCAATTTCAAAGCCCATCTCCTCAAGCTCAAGCACGATATCGCGCCGGCAGTTTTCCCCAAGATCGGTCGGCGCCAAGTCGAAGTAGCCGCCGCGGTCGTTCAGTTCCATCGTCGGACGGCCATTTTCATCGAGCTTAAAGAGGAAAAACTCCGGTTCCGCTCCCAAGTTGAACGCCGTAAAGCCGAGCGCTTCCATCTCTTTCAACACGCGCTTTAAATTGTAGCGCGGGCAGCCTTCAAACGGCGTGCCGTCCGCATTGTAAATGTCGCAAATAAAGCGGGCGACTTTTCCTTTTTCCGATGTCCACGGGAAGATGACAAACGTGTCCAAATCCGGATACAAATACATGTCCGATTCTTCGATGCGGACAAACCCCTCGATCGAAGACCCGTCAAACATCATTTTATTATTGAGCGCTTTCTCAAGTTGGCTGATCGGGATTTCGACGTTTTTGATCGTCCCCAAAATATCGGTGAATTGCAGGCGGATGTACTTGACATTTTCCTCTTTGACGATGTGTAAAATGTCGTCACGCGTATATTTTGCCATGTCCAAACTCCTCCCCGGCTCGGAAATCATGTTCCGTCATTAATGAAAGAAGCGAGCGAGATCTCCTTGGCGAAGCGACGCGCGCTGGAACCGCCCGGCCTGCAGCAATTCATTCCGCAAAATTTCGCGCAGTTCTTCGTCCGACAGCTTCGGTTTTCCTACTTTTTCGACTTTCTCCGCCTGCTGGTGGCGTCCTTCCTCCCGCGCGGCAAAAATTTGTTTAATGCCCGCCAAGTTGACGCCTTGGTCGATCAAATCTTTAATTTCCAGCAAGCGGTCAATGTCATTGAGCGAAAACAGCCTCCGGTTGCCTTCAGTGCGCGCTGGCGAAACGAGACCGTGCTCTTCATAATAGCGGATTTGCCGAGCCGACAAGTCGGTCAGCTGCATCACAATCCCAATCGGAAACAATGGCATGGAACGACGAATATGACTGCTCATGCCAATTCCTCCTCGCTTTTGATACCTTCATTTTACCATAATGTCAAGAAAACAGTCAATGATGCGTCATATTTTCTCACAAACAAATGAGCTGTTGCTCAAGCAGACGGTGGACGGCTGAACAAATGGCGATTTTGACGTGTGAATACGTCAGCCCGCCTTGCACGTAGGCGACATATGGGGGCCGCAGCGGCCCGTCTGCCGTCAGCTCGATGCTCGCGCCCTGCACGAACGTGCCGGCGGCCATGATCACTTTGTCTTCATAGCCGGGCATGTCGCTCGGATACGGAGTGAAATGAGCGTTGACCGGGGAGGAAGCCTGAATCGCTTGGCAAAACGCCACCATTTGTTCCGGATCGTCAAAACGGACGGACTGAACCAAATCCGTGCGCTTCGCCTTCCACGATGGCGAGGTTTTTAGTCCGATCCGCTCGAGCATCGCCGCCGTAAAAACCGCCCCCTTGAGCGCCTGACCCACGGTGTGCGGCGCAAGGAAAAAGCCTTGATACATATCCGGCAAGCTGTAAAGCGACGGACCGACTTCCGCTCCAATGCCCGGCGAGGTCATCCGATAGGCGCACGCCTCCACATATTCCCGCTTGCCGACAATGTAGCCGCCCGTTTTCGCCAAGCCCCCTCCCGGGTTTTTAATGAGCGAGCCGGCCATCAAATCGGCGCCGACATGGCATGGCTCTTTCTCCTCGACGAATTCTTCGTAGCAATTGTCGACAAACACGACGACATCCGGTTTGATCGACTTGACAAATGCAATCATGTCGCCGATCTCTTCGACAGTAAACGACGGCCGGTCCGCATAGCCGCGCGAACGTTGAATGCCGATCATTTTCGTCCGCTCATGGATCGCTTCGCGAACGGCCGGAAAATCGACCATCCCTTCCGCTGTGAGCGGCACACTGCGATAACGAATGCCAAACTCTTTCAGCGAGCCGACGCCGCGGCCGCGGACGCCGACGATTTCCTCAAGCGTATCGTACGGAGCGCCCGTGATGTAAAGCAATTCATCGCCCGGGCGCAACACGCCAAACAGCGCGATCGCAATCGCGTGCGTGCCGGAAATGATTTGCGGGCGCACAAGCCCCTCTTCCGCTCCAAACACATCAGCGAAAATGCGATCGAGCGTATCGCGGCCCGCATCGTCATATCCATAACCGGTTGACGGAATGAAGTGGGCGTCGCTCACTTGATGGCGACGGAAGCTCTCAAGCACGCGGTATTGGTTGACGTCGACCAGTTCATCGATGCGGCGGTGAATCGGCGCGATTTGTGCTTCGATTTCCTCGATGAGAAGAGCGATGGTTTCTCCGTGTCTCCATTGTGTCCAAAACATAGATGAACCCTTTCTACCGTTGGAATGATTGCAGCTCCCCATACAAGGGGTGCGTCGGCAGCACGTACCCTTGGCAGTCGTACGTGCCTCCCTGTTCATTATAATGCCATTCGTGCAAAATGGTGTCCGATTTTAACCGATCGAGCAATTTTCCTTCACCGCTTGGGATCGACACGTCGTAACGGGCCATTTGCTGTTTCACCGCCTCTTCAAGAAAATAGTGGAGCCGGTCAATGTCGGCGGCGGAAAGCGCGCTGATCATGATGGAAGCAGTCGTTGTCGGAATGAATTCCGACGCTTTTTGATCGCTTTTATTGTACACCGTGACCATCGGAATGGAAGAAGCCCCTAATTCAGCGAGCAGCCGCGACACCGTTCGCTCGTGCGCAACGTAATCCGGATGAGACGAATCGACGACGTGAAGCAATAGATCGGCTTCCGTCACTTCCTCGAGCGTCGAGCGGAACGCGGCGACAAGTGTCGTCGGCAAGTCTTGAATGAACCCGACCGTATCGGTGACAAGCACCGTGTAGCCGCATGGCAAGACACATTTGCGCGTCAACGGATCGAGCGTGGCAAACAACAAGTTTTCTTCCAACGAATCGGCGGCGGTCAGCCGATTGAAAATCGTTGATTTGCCGGCGTTTGTATAGCCGACGAGCGCCACTTGAAACGCTTGGTTTTTTTGCCGGCGCTCGCGGTAGCGCCCACGGTGCTTGGCGACGCGCCGCAGTTCCGCCTTAATGTCATCAATGCGGCGGCGAATATGGCGGCGGTCGGTCTCGAGCTTCGTCTCCCCCGGGCCGCGCGTGCCAATGCCGCCGCCCAAGCGAGACAGCATCTCCCCTTGGCCGCTAAGGCGCGGCAGCATATATTCGAGCTGGGCGAGCTCGACTTGCAGCTTTCCTTCTTTTGAGCGGGCGCGCTGGGCAAAAATGTCTAAAATCAGCTGCGTCCGGTCAATCACTTTCACCTCGCCAAGCAGGTTTGTCAAATTGCGCGCCTGGCTTGGGGAAAGCTCGCTGTTGAAAACAACAAGATCCGGTTCGAGCTCCTTGACAAGGGCGGCGAGCTCTTCCGTTTTCCCTTTGCCGATATACGTCGCCGGGTGCGGCGCTTCACGTTTTTGCGTCACCTCTGCCACAACCTCGCCGTTCGCCGTCGCAACGAGCGAAGCGAGCTCCTCCATCGAATAGCGAAACCGTTCATCATCGACACCAGCGAGCTGGCAGCCGACAAGGATCGCTTGTTCACGGCTCATGGCATCCCCCTTCCTTTCCCTCGCGGCGAACATGTTCTCTACGTTCATGATACCAAATCCCACCGTCGGTCTGCTAGTTCGTTCCAAAAAAATGATTGATTTTCCGCCGCTTTTGCCCCTACAATGATACAAGAACACCGCACGGAAAGGAACAGCACGAATGACGTGGGAAGTATTGAGCATCATCGGCACGATCGCCTTTGCCATTAGCGGGGCGATCGTCGCGATGGAAGAGGAGTACGATTTGCTTGGGGTGTACATTTTAGGGATTGTCACCGCTTTTGGCGGCGGGGCGGTGCGCAATTTGCTGATCGGGGTTCCCGTGTCGGCGTTATGGGAACAAGAGCCGCTCTTTCTTGTCGCTTTGGCGGCCATGACAGTTGTGTATTTGTTCCCAAAGCAAATGCTGCCGCCGTGGAAGCGGTGGGGCAACTTTTTTGACGCCCTTGGGCTGTCCGCGTTCGCCATTCAAGGAGCGCTGTATGCCGTCAACATGGGTCATCCGTTAAGCGCGGTCATCGTCGCCGCGGTGTTGACCGGAAGCGGCGGCGGCATCATCCGCGATGTGCTCGCCGGACGGAAGCCGCTCGTGCTGCATGCGGAGATTTACGCCGCCTGGGCGATTTTGGCCGGCCTTGCCGTCGGGTTGAAATGGACGGATTCGCCCGTAGAGCTGTATATGCTGTTTATCGCCGTCGCCGCTTTGCGCATTTTGTCCTACACATACGGTTGGAAGCTGCCGCGCCGGGCGGTTGGGGAAACAGCGGGCGAGCCATGATAAAACGGCAAAATTGATTCGTACGAAAAGAGAGACGGCTCCTCGCTTTGATAATAGATGCAATTTAAAGCTTTAACATTTTTCGTCTTTGCCGGTCATTGCATCCGACTGTCGAGTGACCGAACAACGCCGCTTAAAGACCCATGAATGGGTCTGTGAAGCAAGTCGTTGTT
>NZ_JAFWFM010000094.1:0-10206 GCF_017515625.1 Geobacillus sp. | reverse complement strand
TATCGGATTTGAAGTGGCACTAGACGGTATATTGTTAGCTTATTCCCTGGTTACACTTGGGCTAGTTGAGCGCTAAAGCTCAACTAGCACCACGGGTGGCAAAATGAAATTTTCTGAATACACATAAAGGAGGGAAAAGGTGACTTGATTGTGTGCATGCTTCCGCTCATGCGGCGGCGTTTCCATATACTTCAGCATGTCGTTCATCCAGCCCATGTTCCACTTGTAGTTAAAGCCAAGCCCGCCGTCATACGTCGGCGCCGTCACCCGCGGCCAATCGGTCGAATCTTCAGCGATCATCAAGACGTTGGGGTCATAGGCAAACACCGCTTCGTTTAACTTGCGCAAAAACTCGACCGCATACGGGTTTTCATAGAGCTGGTCGTTGTTCGGCCAATACAGCATGTTCGCGACCGCATCGACGCGGAATCCGTCGACGTGGTAATACTCGAGCCAAAACAAGGCGTTGGAGATGAGAAAACTGCGCACTTCCGGTTTGCCTAAGTCAAAATTCGCCGTCCCCCAGACGTAATTTTCCCGGTCTTTTTCGTTCGCATATTCGTACGTCGGGGCGCCGTCAAACATATATAACCCGTGGGCGTCCTTGCAAAAATGCCCCGGCACCCAATCGAGAATGACCCCGATTCCTGCCTGATGGCAGCGGTCGACGAAATACATGAAATCATGCGGCGCACCGTAGCGGCTTGTCACCGCATAATAGCCGGTCCCTTGATACCCCCACGAACGGTCGAGCGGATGCTCGACAAGCGGAAGCAGCTCAATGTGCGTAAATCCACGCTCTAGCACGTACGGGATAAGTTCGTCGGCCATCTCACGGTACGTCAAAAAACGACCTTCCTTTTTCTTCCACGAACCAAAATGGAGCTCATAAATGACCATCGGCTGCTCGTAAATCCGCTTTCGCCGCTTCTTCCGCTGCCAAGACTGATCGTTCCACTGGTATCCTTTCAGATCGTAGACAATCGAGGCGGTGTGGGGGCGCAATTCGGAGCAAAACGCGTACGGGTCCGCTTTCAGCAGCACCCGCCCATCCGGCGTGACGATCTCATACTTATACAAATGCCCTTCCAAGTTTTCCGGGACAACGATCGTCCATACTCCTTCATCGTTCACTTTGGTGAGGCGGAACTTCGCCCCGTCCCAGCCGTTAAAGCTGCCGACCAGGCGCACGTCGCGCGCATGCGGCGCCCAGACGCAAAAGCGGGTGGCGGCCCTTCCGCCCTCATCGATCACGTGGGCGCCAAACAGCTCGTAGCTTTTATGCAAGCTGCCTTCATGAAACAAATACACTTCCAAATCCGTCGGATTCGCCGCAATCAAGTTCGATCGCATCCTTTCTGAAGCAAGATGATGGCCATACACAATATTGACTCCTATTCGCCAGCAGCAGGATTCATTCCTTGAATTGTTCGTCTATATTTTTAGACAAATTCCAACAACCGCTCTTTCTCGCTGTCGAAATTTCATTTGCACACAAGCGGATTTTTATATTATAATTTATAAATAACGGAGGTGCATTATGGCTCCAACACTGTACGATTTTCACCATCTCCCGCACGTCAAAACGCAACATGAATCAAAAAAAGCGCTCTGGGTGACGCTTTTGTTGACCATGTTTTTCACCGCCGTTGAAATCATTGGCGGACTGATTTCCAACTCGCTCGCCCTCTTGTCCGATTCGGCCCATATGGCATCCGATGTATTGGCGCTTGGATTGAGCATGGTCGCCCTCTACATGGCAACGCGCCCGCCGAACCGCCGCTTTACGTTCGGTTTTTTGCGATTTGAAATCATCACATCGTTTTTGAACGGGCTGACGTTGGCCGTCATTGCGCTGTGGATTTTATGGGAAGGCATTCAGCGTTTTCTTCATCCTGAACCGATCAACTTTCGTCTTATGCTCGGAATCGCGGCGATCGGCCTCATCGTTAACTTGACGTTGACCATCGTCTTAAGCCGGAGCACGAAAGAAGAAGACAACTTGAACGTTCAGAGCGCCCTTTGGCATTTCATCGGCGACTTAATCAGCTCGATCGGCGTCATCGTGTCCGCGCTGCTCATTTACTTCACTGGCTGGACGATTTTCGATCCGATCATCAGCCTCGTGATCGCCGCCATCATTTTCACAGGCGGGGCGAAAATTATGCGTGAATCGTATCTCATCTTAATGGAAGCCGTACCTGATGGGTTCGATCTCGAACAAATCCGCGCCGACATTCGACAGATCGAAGGGGTCGAAGACGTGCACGACATGCATTTATGGGCCATCTCCACCGACCATTACTCGCTGTCGGCCCATGTGTTTGTCAGCGAGCACATCCAGCCGCTTTGTGTCATTTTGGCGGTGAATGAAATGCTGAAGGAAAAATACGGCATTGAGCATGCCACGATCCAAGTCGAGCACACCATGCTCCACGACCACGGAACCTATGGGAAGGCGTTTTTGGAGAAAAAGAAGCAGCCGCAATGATAAAGACCGCCCATGCCGAATCGGCAAGGCGGTCTTTTATGATCAGTTCACGGATCGTTTTAACCCGTTTTTGGCTCCGTTTTCTTTTTGCAGGCGGTACGAAGCTGCATATCCCGTTTCTTCCGTTTCGTCCACGCCGTAGACATAAACATTACCGAGACGGTCTTTGTATGCAAGCAAGTAATAGTAGTCACTGTATTTGTCTTTTTTCGCATACACGATGTTGGTTTCCACATTGGCCTTCAGCGAATAGGTCTTCTCATCAATGTACGCATCGCCGTACGGGTCATAGACGAATAACGTAGCCGTCACGGCTTCCGTGACGCGAATCGATAAGTTCAAGGCCGTCCGGTTGCCATAGCTGTCATAGGTGAAAGAGTAAAGGGAAGAAACGAGCCATGGAGGATCAGCGCTGTTATCGATTTTCCCTTCCGTCGTTTCGATCACCCCATTCGCAAACCGGGCGGCAATGCGGAACGTATAGACGCTGTCATCGTAAAACACGGTTTCGCCATTGTCGTTCAATCCATCCCATGTCAGCACTTGATCGCCGGCGTTAAGCGGATGTTCCGTCCAGATCGTCCGCACTTTTTCCCCTGCCTCATTGAAAATTTCCGCCGTCACCGTCGCTGGCGTGGACAGCCGGAAATGGACTTCGCTTCCCATTTCTTCATAAAACCAGACGACTTGCGGCGCGGCCACGTTGGCCAAGTCGACGTGCAGGAGGCTCGTGAAGGAAGCCTGCTGCCCGCGGGCGTCCACCACTTTCATGCGCACCTCATATTGCCCGTCAGCGACATACTGGCCGCTTCCGTCTTTCCCATCCCACGCCGCCTTTTTGCTTCCCGGGCCTTGCTGCGATCCAGAGAGAACGGTGCGCACGAGGGACGAACCTTGGTAAATTTCCACCGTGACGCTGCCCGCCTTCGACAGCGTATACGGGATGTCAAATGGCCCTTGCTGGACATAATACAAATCGTCCGGTGCCTGAATGGTTGGCTTGCGCCAATCTTCCACCTTAAATTTCGCCGTATGGACCACAAGCTTGTTGCCGCACAAGTCGGCAATTTCAACAGTATAATAGTAGTTTCCTTCACTGACAAAGGCGTTTTTGTTGTCTTTTCCGTCCCAGCTGATCGTATAAGAACCGCTGTTGTATTTTTTATTGCGCAAAAGCTGTTTGCTGATGGCTCCTTTTTCTGTTTTCACGTAGGCAGAAACGACGAGAGGCTCTTTCAGATTCATCCGGAAGCTTGCTTTCGCCACCCCGTCCATTTTAAACAGTGTTTGGCCAAGCGACACGCCGCTAAAGGCGACTTTTGTATCGATCACGACCGAGAGGCTGCGCGCGGCTTCCTTGCGTTTTTTGTCGTCCACTGCGGACAGTTTCAACCGGTACGTTCCGTCAGGCAGCAGCTTTCCGCTCGCATTTTTCCCGTCCCAAACAAGCGTCTGTTTTCCGCCGGAAAGCCATTTGTTGCTCCAAATCGTTTTCACGAGCTTGTTTTTCGAATCGTACACTTGCGCCGTGACGCTTGCCTTTTTGTTGAGCGCAAACGGAATGGACACCTTCCCTTTTGCCTTCGGCGAGAACGATACAGTGGAAGATGACAGCTGAATAGACGGAACCACGCTGTCTACAACCTTGATTTGCTTCGTTTTCGCCACCGTTTCGCGCCCGTTCGACACTTGAACGACCATCGTATACGCGCCGCTTCCGACAAATGCGCCGTTATCTTGTTTGCCGTCCCACGACAAGGAAATGCGGTTGCTGTTCCAAAGCTTGTTTTTGGCGATCGTCCGGACGGCGTACCCCCTGCTGTTTTTTACGTACGCCGTCACTTTCAGCCCTTTTCTATAGGCGGACAGCGAAAACCCAACCTTGTTATTTCCCTTCATTGTAAACGTTCCTGCCGCCGAAATCGAAGACAGCGGCGAAGGCGTGTTCCGCACCGCCTTATAGGCATCCACTCTTCCATACCCATAAAACACGTCCCATCCCTTACCGCCCAGATCGACGGTTGACTTTCGCAAAATGCTCTCGACTTCCCCGCGCGTCAGCAGCGGATTTTTCGACAACACGAGCGCTGCCGTGCCCGATACGATCGGCGCCGCCATCGATGTCCCAGTCAGGCTGTAATAGGAACTTCCCGGAAACGTGGAATAAATGTTGACTCCGGGGGCGGCGAGGTCAATGTAATCGCCGTAGTTGGAGAAATCGGTGATCCAATCGCTGCTGTCCGTAGCGCTCACGGCGATGACCGGGTCAAACGCAGCCGGATACACCGGGAAGTCTATATCGTCATTTCCCGCCGCCGCGACAAGCACAACTCCTTTGGACACCGCGTATTGCACCGCTTCTGCTTCGTACACTGTCGCGGAGTACAACCCGAGGCTGAGGTTAATCACATTCGCTCCGTGGTCTACCGCATACACGATTCCGTACGCCACGTCGTAACTCGTCGCCCCATCGCCTTCGAACACGTTCACCGGCATAATTTTCACATTCGGCGCCACGCCCACGACCCCTTTTTTATTGATCGACGCGGCAATGATGCCGGCTACATGCGTGCCATGCTCCCCAGCTGGGACCGACTTCGCCCCTGTCAGCACATTGTAGGGGGATACAATTTTTCCCGCCAAATCGGGATGGTTCATCTGCACCCCGTCATCGACGACCGCCACGGTAATTTGCCCCGATCCTTTTGTCGTATCCCACGCCTTCGGGGCGTTGATTTTTTTCAAATGCCACTGTTTGCTGTACCCTGGATCGCTCGGCGTATAAGTCCGTTCAATCACGTAGTTCGGTTCCACCGATTCAATTTCCGGAAGTTGGACGAGTTTGGCCGCCAATCCTTTCAAATCCGTGCCTTTCGGCGCTTTGACCAGGGAAAAGTTCCCGATGTCCATGAACGAAAGCTCGGCAGCCCGAAACAGCCGCAGCAGCGCTTCCCGCCGTTGTTCGCTGATTCCTTCTTTAAACTTCACAACCAACTCGTTTGCCGCTATTTCTTTTGGCTCGGAAAACTTTACAACGACATCCTTCACCGAAGACGGCGGCTTGACGGAATCCACTGTTTCCGCTGAGACAGCGGAATGATAGACTCCGAGCAGCAGCAGCGACAGGCCGATGGCCCTCAACCATTTCACGTGTTTGCTCCCCCTTCTTTTCGCTTCCCTTTCATTACGGCCGCCATGCCATCTTTCACTCGAACCGGCTACCCCCTTTCCTTTGTTGCTATATAGGAAAATATAACAATATTATACAATTGGAAACTGCCGTATATCTACCACTATTTAACTCAATCTTTGTAAAGAAATCCCTCGCTTCAACGCGAAGGGAAAGAGGGGGTGAATGTCGGTCGGCATCAGCCGAACCGCCTGGATACAGTTGTTTGTAAACTGGATGCAGGGGCTGCACGGGGAAAATCCAATGCGAAAACGAAACGAATCTTTCCACGAGAATCTACCGGTTTTCGCTTTGATCACTACTGTTCAGGAAGGAACCGCCCCCTCTTTCGCGAATCCATATACATAACCGCCTTTCACGGCCGCCCCGCCAAAACCGATCGAAAAGGAGGATTTCCGATGGAAATGGAGGTCATCTTGTCGTTTTTCAGCGTCGCCATATTGCTTACATTGGCGCCGGGCCCGGACATTTTATTCGTCATCGCCCAAAGCGTGTCGCAAGGCAAACACGCAGGCATCGCCACCGCGCTCGGGCTGTGCACCGGCCTGCTTGTCCATATCAGCGCGGCGGTGCTCGGCGTCTCGGCCGTCATTTACCAATCCGCCTTGGCCTTTTCCGTCGTCAAATATGCAGGCGCTGTGTATTTGCTGTACCTGGCCTGGCAGGCGTTCCGTGAACGAGACGAGGGCCTCTCCTTTGGGCGGCAGAAGCCAATGGCATACGCCTCGCTGTACAAAAAAGGCATTGTCATGAACGTGCTCAATCCGAAAGTGTCGCTCTTCTTTTTGGCGCTCCTGCCGCAGTTCGTTGATCCGTCAGCGGGCCAGATCCCGCAGCAAATGCTCGTATTAGGCGTCATCTTTCTCGTTCAAGCTCTCGCTGTCTTCACCTTAGTGAGCATCGGTGCGGAAAAACTGCGCCAATGGCTCTCGGCCCACACCGCCATCACTAGGCGAATCCATTGGCTCAAAGGCGCCATCTTCGCGCTGATCGGCATCCAAATCGCCGTCAGCGAGCGGTCGTAGCGGAAGAAAAAAGAGGGCGGCTGCCCTCTTTTCTGCTCATCTCCACAACAGTGCCGCGCCTCCCAATATGAGGAGCAGGGAGAGAAATAGCACCCATGTTGACCAAAGATCGATCATTTCAAAAAACAAGACTATTCTCCGCTCACGCCCCTCCTTCTTCTTGTATTCTTCCCACTGTTGCTTAATGATCACGATCCCAAACGGAAACACCCCGATTCCCGCCACAAGGAGAATCACCGCTATTCCTTTGTCATCCGTCCCCATTCCTCTAGCCAACCTCCGCACCGAATCACCGCCCGCGCTTTCAGGCAGGTGAGGATCATGCTTTCTGACGCCGTTCGCCCTCGCTCACGACGCTTTCGTTTGCAGCAGCTTCACACCAAGCCCGATAAACACGATCCCTGTCAATCGATTGACAAGAAGCGCCATTTTCGCGTTTTGACGCATCCGTTTCGTCGCTAGCGCGGCGACATAGACGACGCCAAGCCCCCACAGCGTGCTCGTCACCACGAACGAAACGCCGAGCAGCAGAAACGGAAGCGGGCCGTATGGCTGGGCCGTTTCGATGAATTGCGGCAAAAACGAAAGGAAAAACAACGCCACTTTCGGATTCAACACATTCGTCGTCACGCCGTGCCAATAAATCTTGTTCAGCTTCATCGGCGCCAACTCCCCCGACTCCAACGCGGGCGGCGCCGGCTGCCGCATCATTTTGATGCCAAGATACACCAAATACGCCGCGCCAGCGATTTTCACAGCCGTAAATAAGACAACCGACTGCTGCAAAATCACCGCCAAACCAAACGCAGCGAGCAACGTATGAATGAACACTCCCATCGAAATGCCCAACACCGAATACACGCCCGCTTTTCTCCCTTGCGCCACACTGCGCCCCATAATATACATCGTATCCACTCCCGGAGTGGCATGCATCAAAATCGACGCCAGCAAATACATCCCGTAACTTGTAATGCCTAACACATGTCTCCCTCCTGACCAAGCTAGCAAACAATCATCCATGGACAGTGGCACTGCTTTCGGGCAATGTTACAAAAGGTGGGGGGCTTCACCACCGATACAGTGACAAAATCGTTCCGTTTTCCAAAACGAATGATCCCAAGAACCTCGATGTCCACCGGCCTTCGAAAAAGCAGATGATGGGTAGCGCCCGGTCGGACAAGCAGCGCTTCCCCAATCGAACATCTTTTTTCCTTCCATGACCGCCCGCTCAACGAAAGCGGCTGTTTTTCACTGTCCTTGTTAGAAGTGAACTGCCCACCACCTACGCTTCGCTTAGAGGCAGGGGCTTCAAGCGACTTGTGCGTGTTCACTGAACGGTAAGCCACAAACAAGAACCCTTTACGCTTCCCTTCGTTCCAAAGGTGTCGGTTTGAACCATAGACGATCATATTCATCGGCGATGGCCAACCGAAATTCATCTCCCACCTACTCATTGATCGATCGCTCTTCACATTCCTTGAGGTGGGAGACTTCTTTCGGAAATGACGTTAACGTAAAAGATCTTCTTCTCATCGTCAGTCAAAAAGGCGATATTTTCGAAATGGAAAAAATGGCAGTAGCGCCAGAAATACTTTTAGTCACATTTTCGTGTCACCTAAAAGGCCGGTAAAAAACGGCTGTCACGAGCAAATCAGCGGCATTTCGCCGAAAAAGAAGATTGATTCCGCAAGGTTGTTCTAATTAAGAAACAGCTGGAACTAGCAGTATTTTATACGAAATCACCTGCCTCCTAAATCACCTGCTATTTTTCCAACCTCTTCTTAACGTCCAGATTTTTCTAGCTCTTTCGAATGGTTTGTTTTCGTTTCTTTCCAAGACAACAGCGTAAGTTCGTATTGGGCAAACCCGTTGGACAATGTCGCCACATAGCGGATGCGGCTGTCTGGCGGCAAATATTTTTGTGCTTCCAGTGACGATTCAAAGGAAACGGTCACCGATGCTTTCCCTTTCACTGGCGCAAAGGTCCAGTTGCCGTCCACGGACGGGTTGATCGTTCCGTTTTCGCGAATATAATCGATGATCACTTGCCGGTTTTCATCCGGCGCGGCCAAAATCGTGTTTTTCCCGCCCGGATTGATGATCCGGTTCGTCGTCGCCCGATAGTTGTTCGTCGCAACGATAAATTCCATCTTCGCCGTCACCGGTTTGCCTTGGAATCGCAAGTTTTTAATGCGGTTTGCTTTCGGATTGATCACATTTTGGTTTTTGTCGTATTTCGCCGGCTCGGTCACATCGATCTCGTACGTCACGCCATCAATAATGTCGAAGTTGTACGTCGGGAAGTCGTTGTTGACAAGCGGCTGAATGCCTGTCTTGTTCGGGTCGATTTGGTTGAATTGTCCCGCCGACCACTCAAGCCATTCTTTCAACTCGGCTCCCGTAATTTTCAGCGCATACACCGTGTTTGGATACAAGTACAAATCGGCGACGTTTTTAATGGCGATTTCCCCTGCCGGAATATCCGTGTAATAGCTCGGTCCACCGCGCCCGCCGGCCTTGAACGGAGCGCCGGCTGACAGCACCGGAAGGCCTTCATACTGCGTCCCTTTTAACATTTTTTCCACATACCACTTTTGGGCGTTCGTGACGATTTGCACGGACGGATCATCTTGAACGAGTGCAAAATAGCTGTTGATCGGGCTCGTAGTTTTTCCAACCGGGCTGCGGACGTACTGGATCGTCGCTTCGTGCTCCGCCTGAATGGCCTGCTCGACGGCCGAATCGCTGTCAACCAACGGCGTTTTCGTCGCCTTGTCATACACTGGACGGAGTTGGGCTTTCGCTTGCGTCACTTTCCATTTTCCGTCGACTTGCTCGACCGTCAAGTCGATCACGCCGAGCGTATCGCCCCATGAACCCGGCATCGTCACCGGAACGCCACTAAAATGCGCAGCTTGACGACGTCCCGCTCCTCCGCGCCTACCGCCGTCGGCCCAAACGAAGGAGCCAGCAGCCCCAACGCCAACACCACGCTCGCCGCCGCGTATTTCTTCCGTTTTTTCAATGTCCATCTCCCACTCATCAAATCATTGTCATCTTTCTGCGCCCACATAGCGCGCTCGAAGACCGGGTGCCGGTCGTCATCCCGGAGCTCGCCGAGCTATCGCATATGTCGGCCCAGTGAACGAAGCTGATCACCATGGCACAAGCGTTTCTCCAACAAGAGACAACCTGACCTTTTTGTCCTCCTGAGCCCGTCGAAGAGAAAACCTGCCGGATTCGGCGAAGCGAACCCTTGACCAACCGAACACCGCCAAAGGTAACATTCGATAAAGGCAAGGGCGGCTTTTCGATTGCCTCCGTTATTCCCCCATTCTTTGTTGTCCCTTGACAATAATATTTTATTTTAAATATTAATAAAATAAAATAAAAAATTAGATTCATGATTAACTTCTCAAACTTGCTTACTCCATCGCCTTACGAATATGCTCTGGAATCATCTGTAAATTATCACTTTATTTCGGAACAAAAGAGACATT
>NZ_JAFWFM010000093.1:0-12224 GCF_017515625.1 Geobacillus sp. | reverse complement strand
TTCGTTCCGAAGGTGTCCGTTCTAGCCATATTCTATCCTATTCGTTGGCTAACGCCAACCGAAATTCATCTCCCACTTTCACTGGTGCTGGCGCACCTTCACGTTTAGAAGTAGGAGACTTCTTTCGGAGGGAAGTTAAATAAACGTGTATATTGGACACATCACGTCCACTTTTTTTGGCATATGCCTCAATAAACTGTTCGCGCGTATAAAAACCGGGCCAAACAGCGGCCGGCGCAGCACCGCCTCCCACTCCCCACAGCGGGGCAAATACGTCAAATTCGACCGGCCGGCGGAAAATTGCTGGATCTCGAGCTCCCCATCCGGCATGTCCGGCAGCACCGTGCGCAAAAACTTGGCCAGCTTCCCTGCCGGCAGTTCTTCCCCCTTGCGCACTGGAATAATCGCTGTCATCTCCCTCTCCCCCTTGGTCAACAATTCAAGCGCGCCATTGCCGCCGCACGAACAGCATCCATCGACACACCTCGGATCAAACTTGTTTGTCTCTCTTTTCACTCGGCTTTCGAGACAGACGGCGCGCTCATGCCATCAAGCAGGATCTCCACCATCTGCTTCGCCACCTCGGCATCGGTCAGCTCTCCGTCCGGACGAAACCATTGGTAGCTCCAATTGGCCGCCCCAAGAACGGTAAGCGTGGCGATCGATGGCGACAAATCGCAGCGCGGTTCACCGCTTTTCATTCCTTCCTCAATCAACGACTGCAGCCGATAGCGGAACAAATCGCGCTTTTCTTTTACTTTCTGTAAATGCTCCTCATTCAAATGCTTCATTTCACGAAAAAAAATGCGAGCTTCCCTTCCTTGCCGTTCGACATTATGAATGAGCATGAAGATAATATCATACAGCTTTTCCCGCACCGAGCGCCGTTTATCGCTTATAATGCGCTCCTCTTCGTCAAGCAGCCTTTCAATGTAGCGAAGGTGAATATCCATCAACAGTTCTTCTTTGCTTGTAAAATAGTAATAAAACGTCCCTTTTGTCACCCCGAGGGCGTCAACGATGTCTTGGATCGATGTTTCGCTGAACCCATTTTGTTCAAACAGCTCAATGCTGGCAGCCATAATTTTCTCCTTCATGTTTTTACACCTCTTGCCTAAAATGTAGTCGCTGCCAGCTATTGTACCATAAAACGGCCAAGCCTGTTTCGGACTTGGCCGAAAGCCCTCTGTTATTGCGGGCGGGACGCCTCTTCACGCAAGGCGCGGCGCAAAATTTTCCCGACGTTCGTCTTCGGCAGTTCGGCACGGAACTCGACAATGCGCGGCACTTTGTACGCCGTTAAGTTTTTTCGGCAATGGGCGATGATCTCTTCCTCACTTGCTTGCATCCCCTCTTTCAGGACGATGATCACCTTCACCGTTTCGCCGCGGTACGGATCAGGCACACCAACTGCCGCCGCCTTTTTCATCGCTGGATGTTCGTACAGCACTTCTTCGATTTCACGCGGATAAATGTTATAGCCGCCGGCGATGATCAGATCTTTGGCAACTAGCTCTTTATGCACCTCATCCGGCCCATCGGCCAGACGGAGCGTGCGCGAGTTCGCCCACATGGCAGCAAGCGGAAAATCGTTGCTCACCCCAGCGGCGCCAAACGCCTGAATGGCACGGTCGATCACTTTTAAGGCGACATTCGGAGCGACAACTTTAATCATGGCAATTTCTTTGCGCGCCGCTTTGTTGCCGACCGTATCCATCATGTACGCCGCCTTCATTGTCAACAGGCGCGCCTGCTCGATCTCAATGCGCGACTGAGCGATCCAATCGCGAATGACGCCATGGTCCGCAAGCCGCTTGCCGAACGCCACCCGCGACTGCACGCGCCGGCACATAAACTCAAGCGCCCGCTCCGCCGCTCCAATCAAGCGCATGCAATGGTGGATCTGTCCCGGTCCAAGCCGCCCTTGGGCGATGGCAAACCCTTTCCCTTCGCCCCAAATGATGTTCTCTTTCGGCACGCGCACATGGTCATACGTAATTTCGGCATGCCCGTGCGGCGCATGGTCAAAGCCGAACACCGGCAGCATCCGTTCGATTTTCACGCCCGGCGTATCAAGCGGAACGATGATCATCGACTGCTGCTCATGTTTTGGCGCATCGGGGTTCGTTTTTCCCATCACGATGGCGACTTTGCAGCGCGGGTCGCCGGCGCCAGACGACCACCATTTCCGTCCGGTGATGACATACTCATCGCCGTCGCGAACGATCGAAGCGCGAATGTTCGTCGCATCGCTCGACGCGACATCCGGCTCCGTCATCGAAAAGCAGGAGCGGATTTCTCCGTTCAAGAGCGGGATGAACCATTTCCGCTTTTGTTCTTCTGTTCCATAGCGGACGAGTACTTCCATGTTGCCGGTATCCGGCGCATTGCAGTTGAACACTTCCGGAGCAATGAGCGAACGGCCCATAATTTCGCAAAGCGGCGCGTATTCGACGTTCGTTAAGCCGGCTCCGTATTCGCTGTCCGGCAAAAACAAGTTCCATAGCCCTTCTTTTTTCGCTTTTTCCTTCAGCTCTTCGATGATGGGCGGCACCCCTGACCATCTTGACTCTTGGGCGTTCAGCTGCTCCTCATACACCCTTTCGTTCGGATAAATGTACTCTTCAATGAAAGCGCTTAATTTTTTTGATCAACTCTTGGACTTTCGGCGAATAGGAAAAGTCCATGTCATCCCCTCCCTGTATACTAACCGGTTAGTATGTGCCCTTTATTTCTACTATACCTCGACCAAAAGAAATATTCAATATTTTTTGATAAATATATCTCACATTCAAAAAAAGAGAGGACGAATCCGCCCCCCCATGTCACTGTCTGATATAGCGTTTGTACAATGCTTGCGTGCCGCTGTTTTCCTCACCGGCTTGCGCCAGCTCCTCATACATTTGTTTGGCGAGCGCCAGGCCTGGCAGCGGCAAGTTCATCCGCTCGGCTTCCTCAAGCGCAATTTTCATATCTTTAATGAAATGCTTGACGTAAAACCCCGGAGCAAAATCTCCTGACAACATGCGCGGCGCCAAGTTGCTCAGCGACCAGCTGCCGGCTGCCCCTTTGGCGATGCTTTCCAACACTTTGAATGGATCAAGACCAGCCCGCTTCGCATACGCCATGGCCTCGCAAACGCCGATCATATTGGTGGCGATGGCAATTTGGTTGCACATTTTCGTATGCTGGCCGGCTCCAGCTCCTCCTTGCCGCACGATGTTCGTGCCAAGCCGCTCGAGAATCGGCTTGCACGCCAAAAAGACGTCCTCATCACCGCCGACCATAATCGTCAACGTTCCTTCGCGCGCGCCGATGTCGCCGCCGGACACCGGGGCGTCCAAAGCATGGATGCCCTTTTGCTTGGCCGCCTCGTAAATCGATTGCGCGAGCGTCGGCGTTGACGTCGTCATATCGATGACATATGTTCCCGGCCGCGCATTCTCCAAAATGCCGCCCTCGCCGAAATACACTTGCTCGACATCGTGAGGATCGCCAACCATCGTCATGACGACATCCGCCTCCCGCGCCAAATCAGCAACCGTTTCCTTCCAAACCGCTCCTTCCTGAAGCAAGTCTTCCGCCTTTTCTTTTGTGCGTGTATAAGCTAGAAGTGGATAGCCCGCCTTCAGCAAGTGGCGCGCCATGCTTTTCCCCATGACGCCAAGGCCGATAAACCCGATCGTTTTCAACGCTGTCCTCTCCCTTCTTGTCCGTTTGGCCGCAAGCGCCCAGCGATCTGGTCACCACCTGCGCTTCGCTTAGCAGCGGAGGCTTCTTTCGAAAATCGTTAAATCGCTTTGACCATGCCGCCGTCGACGATCAACGCTTGTCCGGTGACGTACGAGTTCGCTTCAGACAATAGAAAGACGACGACGTTCGCAAATTCTTCCGGCGTCCCGTAGCGGCCGAGTGGAATGGCGCTTTTCATGCGCGCTTCCATTTCCTCTTTTGTAATGCCAAGCTTTTCGGCGTTCACCTTATCTAAAAAGGCGACGCGTTCTGTCGCAATCCGCCCGGGAGCGACGGTGTTGATCAAAATGTTGTCCCGCGCGAATTCCGTCGCCAACGTTTTCGTCAGCCCGACAATCCCGGTGCGAAACGTGTTCGACAAAATCAAGCCCGGAATCGGTTCTTTGATCGATGACGAAGCGATGTTGACAATTTTGCCGCCGTTTTTCTTTAAATATGGCAGCGCTTCACGAATCAGCCGAATGTAGCTCAATAAATTGAGCTCAAACGCATATTGCCAGTCTTCGTCGCTCACCGTTTCAAACGTTCCCGCCGGAGGGCCGCCGGCGTTGTTGACGAGCAAATCGATCGTCCCAAACGTTTCGACCGTTTTGGCGACCAGCTGGCGGATGTCTTCCGCCTTCGTCACATCTGCACGCGTGTAGGCGACGCGTCCCTTATGCAGCCCATTCAACTCCTCGGCTGCTTCCTGCAGCTTTTCTTCGTTCCGGCTCGTGATCATCACGTTTGCTCCTTCGAGCACAAGCGCCCGGGCGACCGCTTTGCCGAGCCCTTGGCTTGAGGCGGCGACCAATGCCGTTTTTCCGGCTAATCCGTACTCCATTGCCATCCCCCCGAAAAATAGTCATATTAAGTAAACAATATTCGCGTTTGTTCGCCGTTTTCCTTCTTTTTTCGTTCACGAAAAAAGCGATCCGCTGGGCGAATCACTTTTTTCCTTCCATGAGAGAGCGAAATCGCTTCATTCCTTCCTCGACAGCAAGGGAGTCGACGTGAAACGGGTCAGGGTTGGCCGCCCGCATCGGATCGGCGTCAATCCGTACACCGATTGCCTTGGCGCCGTCGGCAGTTGCATCGTTGATGATGCTTTCGCGGGCGCCGTCACGGTGAAAGGAATGTGGATGGTCGTTTCGTCCGCGTTCCGGCATCAATGGTTCCCTCCTTTTTGCTTGTAGTGTACCACCGCATCGCGCAATCATGCCTTTTCGGTTCCGAATCGCGCTTTCCTTCAAAAACAGGTGACTGCACTTTTCTTTTTGTTCTTTTCCAAAAAAGGGGCTGACCCAAAAGGCTATCTGTCTTCAGTATAGACACAAAATATAGTGCGGAAGAAGCGGTCGGTGTATATATAGAAACGAAAGAGGGTGTCCCGATCCTTTTGGGACATCCCCCGTTCCTGCCTTGGTTAGCTTTCCAACAATAAGTCTTCCGGATTTTCGATCAAGTCTTTCACCGTTTTCAAGAACCCGACGGCCTCTTTGCCATCGATAATGCGATGGTCGTACGACAAAGCAACATACATCATCGGCCGGTTTTCGATCCGCTCTTCGTCGATGGCGACCGGGCGCAGTTTGATCGAATGCATCCCTAAAATGCCGACTTGCGGGCCGTTGAGAAGCGGAGTCGACAGAAGCGAGCCGAAGACGCCGCCGTTTGTGATCGTAAACGTGCCGCCTTGCAAATCCGCAAGCGACAACTTATTGCTGCGTGCTTTCGCCGCCAATTCGGCAATGTCGCGCTCAATTTCGGCGAAGTTTTTCCGGTCGCAGTCGCGCACAACCGGAACGACAAGCCCTTCATCCGTCGATACGGCAACGCCGATATCGTAATATTTTTTCAGCAAAATCTCATCGCCTTGGATCTCCGCGTTGACGTACGGATATTTTTTCAGCGCCGCGACAGCCGCTTTGACGAAAAACGACATAAAGCCAAGGCGGACGTCATGCTCTTCGAAAAATTTATCTTTTTTCCGCTTGCGCAAATCGATGACCGCCGACATGTCAATTTCGTTAAATGTCGTCAACATCGCGGTCGTTTGCGTCACTTCCAGCAGCCGTTTGGCGATCGTTTGCCGACGGCGCGACATTTTTTCGCGGATGACCGGCTTGCCGGCCTCAGCGGTTGGAACGGCGGCCGGCGTCGACGTCGGCGCGGCTTGCGGAGCCGGCTGCGGAGCGGCGGCTGGCTGGGCGGCAAACGAGGCGACGTCTTGTTTGCGCACGCGTCCAAGCGGATCAACGGTCGGCACTTGCGTCAAGTCGATCCCTTTTTCACGTGCCATTTTCCGAGCAGCCGGCGAAGCAATCGGTCGTTGGCCTGGCGCTTGGGCAACCGCAACCGGCTGCGGCGCTGGCTGCTCAGCACGGTCGACCGGCACAGCCGGTTTTGGTTCCTCGGCCAGCTGCAGCGCCTTCTCTGGTGCAGGCGGTGCCGACGCCGTTCCTTCTCCGATAATGGCGATCGCTTGACCGACCGCAACCGTATCGCCTTTATTGGCAAGCAGCTGTTGCAAAACACCTGACTCTTCCGCCATAATTTCCACGTTCACTTTATCCGTTTCAAGCTCGCAAATCGATTCTCCTTTTTCCACGTAGTCGCCCGGTTTTTTCAGCCATTGGGCGATCGTTCCCTCCGTGATGGATTCTGCTAACTCTGGGACTTTGATCTCGGCCACATTGATGCCCTCCTCAAATGTTCCGTAGTCATCATTCATGCTTCGTCAATGCACAGCGGATGATGCGCTCTTGCTCTTTTCGGTGGACGACCGGATCGCCTTCCGCCGGGCTGGCCCGCCGGCGCCGCCCAATGTAGCTGACATCGACACCCTCTGGAGCCAACGCCCGCAGGCGCGGTTCCATATACAGCCATGCCCCCATGTTTTTCGGTTCTTCTTGCACCCAGACGAGCTCTTTGACGTTCGGATAGCGGGCGATGATGTCTCTCACCGCTTCTTCCGGGAACGGATACAGCTCTTCAATGCGCACGATATGCAGCCAGTCAAGACCTTCCATTTTGCCGATTTGTTCCGCCAAATCGATCATCAATTTTCCGGTGCCAAACACGATGCGTTCCACTTTGCCAGCGTCAGCGCCCAATCCCGGCTGTTCGAGCACCGGCGAGAACGCGCCGTCAACGAACGCTTCCGCATCCGACGCCGCCAGCGGATGGCGGAGCAAGCTTTTTGGCGTCATAATGATGAGCGGACGCACTTCTTCTCTTGTCAACAGCGCCGCCTGCCGCCGCAAAATATGGAAATATTGCGCGGCCGTCGATAAGTTGGCAACCGTCCAGTTGTTTTCCGCCGCCAGCTGCAAAAAGCGCTCGACGCGGCCGCTTGAATGTTCAGGGCCTTGCCCTTCGTAGCCGTGCGGCAAGAGCATGACAAGCCCGGATTTTTGCCCCCATTTCGCCCGGCCGGATGAAATGAATTGATCAAACATCACTTGCGCCATGTTGGCGAAGTCGCCAAATTGCGCTTCCCAAAGCACGAGCGTCTCCGGCGCGTAAACGTTGTATCCGTATTCATAGCCGAGCACGGCGGCTTCCGTCAGCGGGCTGTTGTACACGACAAACGACGCTTTGGCGCCGCTGATGTGGTGAAGCGGCACATACTCTTTACCGGTTTTCACGTCATGGAGCACCAAATGGCGCTGCGCAAACGTGCCGCGCTGCGAATCTTGCCCGGTCAAGCGGATCGGCACGCCGTCTTGCAAAATCGTGGCGAACGCCAAAATTTCCGCGTGCGCCCAATCGACTTTGCCGTTTTGCGCAAACACGCCGCTTCGCCGTTTTAAAATGCGCTCAAGCTTGTTAAAGACGTTGAATCCGTCCGGAAACTGCAACAATTCTTCGTTCACCCGATGGAGCACGTCTTTCGCCACGCTTGTTTTCACTTCCGGCAGCCGATCGACGACCGGTTTGGGCGGATCCATGATGAAATCAAGCTCGTCTTCGTTTTTCGGCACCCGCTCGTAGGCGATTTTCAGCCGTTCCGCCACCTCTTGCTCCATTTCGTCGACTTCCCGCTCGGTGATGATCCCTTTTTCCATCAATTTTTGCGCATACAGCCGGCGTACGGTCGGATGTTGGTTGATGATCGCGTACATCGTCGGGTTCGTCGCCATCGGCTCATCCATTTCATTATGACCGAAACGGCGGTAACCGATTAGGTCAATGACAAAGTCTTTTTTAAACCGCTGGCGGTAGGCAAACGCCAAGCATGCGGCCGCCAAACAAGCCTCCGGGTCGTCGGCATTGACGTGCACAATCGGCACCTCAAACCCTTTCGCCATATCGGAAGCATACGTCGTCGAGCGTGAATCGTAACTCTCCGTCGTAAAGCCAATCATGTTGTTGGCGATGATATGGATCGTCCCGCCGGTCGTATAGCCGCGCAGCTGGCTTAAGTTGAGCGTTTCCGCGACGATCCCTTGTCCCGGGAACGCGGCATCGCCGTGAATCAAGATGGCAAACGACGCATCAGTATTTTGCACCGGCACGCCTGGTTTTGTCCGATCTTCTTGCGCGGCGCGCGTGTAGCCAAGCACAACCGGATTGACCACTTCGAGATGGCTTGGGTTGTTAGCGAGCGTAATCCGCATCGTATGCACGCTTTTATTGCGAAGGCGGCGCGCCGCCCCCAAATGGTATTTCACGTCGCCCGTCCATCCGTAGGTGATGGCCACCGCTCCTTCAGATGGAATAAAGTTTTTGCTCTCTGCATGCTGAAACTCGGCGAAAATCATTTCGTACGGCTTGCCGAGCACATGGGCAAGCACATTCAGCCGGCCGCGGTGCGCCATGCCGATGTTGACGGCGTCGATTTCATGTTCGATCGCTTGGCGGACGAGCTCATCCAAAAGCGGCACCATGGAATCAAGCCCTTCGATCGAAAACCGTTTTTGCCCGACATACGTCCGGTGGATGAACTTTTCAAACCCTTCCACTTCCGTCAGGCGGCGCAACAAAGCAACCCGCTCTTTGTTCGCCAGGCTCGGATAGTACGCTCCGGACTCAATTTGCTGGATGAGCCAGTTCCTTTCTTCTAGATTATGTACTTGCGAGAATTCAAACGCGATTTTGTCCGTGTAAATTTTGCGCAAATGCAAGATGGCGTCCCAGCCGTTTTTGACATGCGCCGGAGCGTGGGGACAAAGAAACGCGACCGGAATGCGCTTTAAATCCTCTTCCGTTAAATCGTATTCGTCAAGCTCCAAGCGGCGCAGCTCTTTCTCCTTTTTGACAAGCGGATTCGTATCAGCAGCCAGATGGCCGTAATGGCGAATGCTGTCCGCCAGCTTGACGGCAGCGACAAGCTTGCTGAAAATCGTCGGCGTCTCCGGCAGCCGGAACGTTTGATGCGTTTTGGCCGCCTCGTCATCCGCAGAAGAAACCGGTTCTTCCAAAACCGGCGCCCCCCACTGTTCGAACAATTGTTTCAGTTCCAGGTCGATGCTGTTAGGGTCATCGAGGTACTGTTCATACATGTCGATGACATAACCGAGGTTCGGCCCGTAAAACTGGCTCCACGGTTGAGCGTAGTTCGTCTGTTTTGCCATCTTGAAAAAACCTCCACCTTGTTTTCGCATCGTTCGGGCTGGAAACAGCTATGCATGAAAGTCCTCATTTCGCTGCCAGCATCCCCAAACGTACAGTAAAATAAAAGTATAAACGTTTTCAATGTTTATTTTAGCACTATCGCCCACTAAAATCGACGAAGAAGCTGAAAAAATTTCACTATTGTATGAATACAAAAAAAAGATCGTGACTGCACGACGGCGGGACATTCATGATTTTAAGTAAACGCCGACCGACATTCATCTCCCGCTTATTTTGGACTGCACCCTGTACAAAGCGAAAGTGAAAGTCTCCTATTCGAAAATGATTGAACGCCTCTTGCCTGCGCAAACGTTTAGCGGTGGGAGATTCTTTGGAACAACCGCTCCACGACAGGCTTGCCAGCCAAGCCATCCTCGTGTGTCCCACGGTTCCGTTGTCTTACGAAGACAGCAAGCGAAATCCTTCTTTTTTTGGGCGGCGTTAGGGAACATCCTTGATGCTTCATCCCCCACTTACGCACGCGGAAATGGGAGCCTTCTCGGCTAGAGATGATAAAAAAGGCGCCCCGTTGCCGCTAGGACACCTTCTATTTTTTATGAAATCTTAAACTTCTCAACCAGTTGTTTCAACTGCCGGCTCATTTCGCTTAACGCATCCGCCGATTCGGTCACCGTCGAAAGCGCCTGCAACTGATCATCAGCCGAAGCAGCCACTTCTTCCGCCGCTGCCGCTGCTTGTTGGGCGATGGCGGCGATGTTTTGCATCGCTCCGACGACATCGTCTTTGCTCGCGTTCATCCGCTTTGCTTCCTCCATAATCCCAGCAAGCGCATCAGCCACTTGCTCCATCATGCCAGTGATTTTGACAAATGAATCGCCGGTCGTGTGCACCGCTTCCCGCTGTTCGTTGTACGCCTGCTTGGAGCGGCGGACCGCCTCCATCACCAGCCCGGCTTGCTGCTGGATGGCGGCGATCGTCGCGCGGATCATCTCCGTCGCTTTCGCGGATTGTTCGGCCAGCTTGCGCACTTCATCAGCGACAACGGCAAACCCTTTCCCATGCTCGCCAGCCCGCGCCGCCTCGATGCTGGCGTTTAACGCCAGCAAATTCGTCTGTCCGGAAATGGCCGTGATCGTTTGAATGACACCGTCAATTTCATCCATCTTTTTCACAAGGTCGCTAATGACATTTTCTACAGACTCGAGTTCATTTTTCGCTTCCTCCGATTTTTTCTGCAAAATGTTTAAATGCTCCAAGCCGTCGTAGCTCGCGGTTTTCGTTTCATCGGACAGCGACTCCATGCCAGCCGTCGCATTCGCAACCGCTTCGATTTGCTGCGACAGCGCTGTTGTCCGCTCATTGATCGTATCAAGGCTTCCTGCTTGATCGGTCGTTCCTTTGGCGATTTCGCTGATCGCTTTGGCCACTTGTTCGCTTGTCGCCATCGTTTCCTCTGAGACGGCGCTTAAATGATCAGCCGAGGCGGCCAGCTCGTTGACCGATCGGTTCACTTCGCCGATCAGCGCGCGCATATGATCGATCATCTCGTTAAAATGGCGGGCGAGGCGGCCAATCTCATCTTTGGCAGTGATGCGCGCGTGCACCGTCAAGTCGCCGCCCGCCGCCTTTTCGACTTGCTCTTGCAGCGCCACAATCGGCTTGGTGATTGAGCGCGCTAAGAAATAAACGACGACCAAAGCGACGATAAACGCAATCACCGTAATGACAAGCATGGTTGCTCCGAGCGAGCGGCTCATCGCGGATAAATTGCTTTCTCTATAGACAGCGCCGACTTTCCAGCCAAGCTCTGGAATCGTAGTGAAGTAAATCACCCGCCGTTCGCCGTCTTGCTCATATTCGTGCATTCCTTTTTCATGCTCGAGCATGTAGCGGACCGTCGCGTTTTTCGCCATGTTTTTCCCCTTGTATTGTGGGTGGACGACCGCCGTCCCCTTCGCGTCAAACAGCACCGGATAGCCGTTATAGCCGACGTCGCTCGCATTGACGATTCTTGTCACCGCATCGAGCGTCATATCGATGCCGATGACCGCAGCAATGCGGCCGTTTTCGCTCACCGCTTTGGCCAACGTCACAACGTGCTTGCCGGTAATCGCATCGACGTACGGTTCGGTCCACACCACTTCATCCGGCCGCTTCATCGCCGCTTTATACCACGGGCGGCTCGTCGGATCGTATCCGTCCGGGAGCTCTGTCATCGGCGATATATACATTTTCTTCTGCTCGGTGCCAATATAGATGAATTGCACATTCTCATGCAGGCGCAAAAACGTGCGGAACTGTTTCTCAAGCTGCAGCCACATTTTTTCATCTTGAACCAAAAAATTTTACAAGCGGACTGAAAAATATAAAATCGAATGAGTGAAAGAAACCATGATGCCCCATCGGAACCATTCGCTGAGGATTTGTTGCCGCATGAACCGGAAAAAGAAATAGAGGTTTCTTTAGCGCGGGGAGCAAAAAATCCTCGTCTTTAAACATGTGCAGGCGAAAGAAATGCGTCAAACGATGTTATTGACGGTTGTTTGTTATTATGTTTTTCAGTTGTTCCGTTATTTGACTTATATTAGAACAACTATTTCTGAAATTGCAACGGTGATTTTTTTAGTAAACGGTTACAAATAAAAATGTTGACATTTATTTTAACTTTTTCATCGATATGTTGAAAAATAGATGGGAAAGGCGTATGTTATATACTGTAGATGAGCAAATTCACTGACATAAATTGACAACTAAACAAAAAAGGAGACATGAACCGGACTCCTTGGGTAAAATAGATGTGTTCAAAACCCATTCACACAAGGAGGTTCATGTCTCATGAATAGATTAGCACATCACCAAGGAATCCACAAGTTTTTCTTCACGCTGGGGTTGACGCTGCAGCTTTCCAAACC
>NZ_JAFWFM010000092.1:0-14169 GCF_017515625.1 Geobacillus sp. | reverse complement strand
GTGTGAGTAAAATATTTGTGGGTGACATTCCGAAATGATCCCCGACGAGGGTTGCGAACTTTTGTTCGCGACGCTCGTCGGGGCCACCAAGCGAAGCGCGGTAGAATAAGCAAATGTCGTGAAAAAAGGACTCTCTCCCTGCTAGGATGGTGATTGTCAACATCAACCGAAAACAGGAGGGAGGCGATGGACGCTCCTTTCCAAAATAAATGAAAGAGGCGGAAAAACCGCCTCTTTTGATTCTGATCGTCTAATGGCGTCCCTCGCGCGCTTGGAAGGGGACAACGCTCTTACAGAAATCCGCTAAATCCTCATAATCCCCCCCGTGCTCGCCGAGGTGACGTGTTTCGAGTAGCGGGCGAGATAGCCGGTTTTCACTTTTGGTTCAAAGCCTTTCCAGTTCGCTTTCCGGCGTTCGAGCTCTTCATCGGACAGCTTGACGTTGATCGTTCGTTTCACCGTATCGATCTCGATGATATCGCCGTCTTGGATGAACGCGATCGGTCCGCCTTCGGCCGCTTCCGGTGAAACGTGGCCGACGGATAGGCCGCGCGAGGCGCCGGAGAAGCGGCCGTCAGTGACAAGCGCCACTTTGGTGCCGAGCCCCATGCCGACGATTTGCGACGTCGGCGCCAGCATTTCCGGCATCCCTGGGCCGCCTTTTGGCCCTTCGTAGCGGATGACGACAACATGTCCCGGCTTGATTTTCCCGCTGGCAATGCCCTCGAGCGCTTCCTCTTGGGAGTCGAAGACGATCGCGGGCCCTTCATGGCGCGTGATGCCGCCTTGCACCGCCCCGGTTTTAATGACGGCGCCGTCCGGCGCCAGGTTGCCAAACAAAATGGCGAGCCCTCCCGTTTCCGAATACGGGTTGTCAATCGGCCGGATGACGTCATAGTTTTTCACTTCGCAGCCGGCGATGTTTTCCCCGAGCGTTTTGCCCGTGACGGTGAGCGTATCTAAATGAAGCGTACCTTCTTTTTTCGCCAGCTCGTTCAACACGGCCGAAACGCCGCCCGCTTCATGCAAGTCTTCGATGTAATGGATGTCCGACGCCGGGGCGAGTTTGGCCAAATGCGGCACGCGCGCCGCCACTTCGTTGATGCGCTCAAGCGAGTACTCGATGCCGGCTTCGTTGGCGATCGCCAGCGTATGCAGCACCGTATTCGTCGAGCCGCCAAGTGCCATGTCGAGGGCAAACGCATTGTCGATCGCTTTTTCGGTGACGATGTCGCGCGGTTTGATGTCATGTTCGATCAAATACATCAGCTGCTTTGCCGATTGGCGGACCAGCTCTTTGCGCGCTGGGTCAACCGCCAAAATCGTGCCGTTGCCCGGCAGTGCAAGCCCGAGCGCTTCAGCGAGACAGTTCATCGAGTTGGCCGTAAACATGCCCGAGCACGATCCGCACGTCGGACAGCCGTACCGTTCGAGTTCTTCAAGCCCTTTCTCATCGAGCGTTCCCCCTAAATACGCCCCGACGCCTTCAAATACAGATGACAGTGAAATTTTCCGCCCATCCTTCGTCACGCCGGCTTTCATCGGTCCCCCGCTGACGAAAATCGTCGGAATGTTAAGACGCATCGCCGCCATCATCATTCCCGGCGTAATTTTGTCGCAGTTCGGAATGCACACCATGCCGTCAAACCAATGCGCCGAGATAACCGTTTCGATCGAATCGGCGATGATTTCCCGGCTCGGCAGCGAATAGCGCATCCCGATATGACCCATCGCAATACCGTCGTCAACGCCGATCGTGTTCATTTCAAACGGCACGCCGCCCGCTTCGCGAATCGCTTCTTTCACGATTCTCCCAAACTCTTGCAAGTGAACGTGCCCCGGAATAATGTCGATGTATGAATTCACCACCGCAATAAACGGTTTATCAAAGTCTTCTTCTTTTACGCCCGCCGCTCGCAATAGGCTTCGGTGCGGAGCACGGTCAAATCCTTTTTTGATCATGTCGCTGCGCCGTTTTTTCATCATCGGTCCCTCCATCATGCGGTTTGATTGATTGCTAGTATTGTACCACTTTTTCTAATAGAAAGACAATTACCTTTATTATGAATTCGTTTTCAAAATCCACTTCGAAAAAACAAGTCAGAAAAATCAGCCTTTCCTCTTGACAACCGGAGCATTTGGCGTCATAATTTCTTACAAATTGCACTCCTTGACAAGAAAACAACAGGAACGGCACGGGACTAGTAAACCGAGGGAACGCGCCAGAGAGTGGAACCCATAGGCTGGAAGGTTCCTCGCGGGAAGCCGGTTGAACCTGCCCTAGACGGCCGCTTATGCAAACATAAGCCGCACGCCTGCGTTACAGGCTCGAGGGGGCGCTTTAGGCGCCAAAAAAGGTGGTACCGCGGAACGCTTTTCCGTCCTTTTGCGATAAGGAGGAAAAGCGTTTTTTATTGGCCGGCCGCTTCGCAGGACGGCTAGGCAATCCAACTCATGCCATTCAACACGCAAAGGAGGGAGGAACGCGATGAAACGGCAGCGCGTAGTGGTCAAAATCGGCAGCAGCTCGCTCACCGATCCGAAAGGTGGCCTTTGCCGCGACAAGCTGCACGGCCATGTTGAAGCCATCGCCTATCTGAAACAGCTCGGCCATGACGTCATTCTCATCACGTCCGGCGCTGTCGCCGCCGGGTTCGGGCCGCTCGGCTACCCGGCGCGGCCGACGACGATCTCCGGCAAACAGGCCGCGGCTGCCGTCGGGCAAAGCTTGCTCATGCAGGCGTACAGCTCGGCGTTCGCCCAATTCGGCTTTACGGCCGCTCAGCTGTTGTTGACGCGCAGCGACTTTTACAGCCGCGAACGGTTTCGCAACTTGTTCGCCACGATGACGACGCTGCTCGAACACGGGGCGATCCCGATCATCAATGAAAACGACTCCGTTTCCGTTGAAGAATTGACGTTTGGCGACAACGATATGCTGTCGGCGCTTGTCGCCGGCTTTTTGCACGCCGATGCGCTCATGTTGCTTACCGACATTAACGGGCTGTATGACGCCAACCCGAAAACGAATCCACAAGCGAAAAAATACACCTTTTTGCCGCACATTACCGACGAAATGATCGAAGCGGCCGGCGGCAGCGGCTCGGCAGTCGGCACCGGCGGCATGCGCTCAAAGCTTCTCGCCGCTCAAAAAGCGTTGTCCTTCGGCGTCAGCGTCTTTATTGGCACCGGGCGAGGCAAAGAAGCACTCGCCGATATTTTAGCCGGAAAAGGTGATGGGACGTACATCGGCGCCCCATTTCCGAAGCAAATGCAAATGCACAAGCAATGGATCGCGTATCACGCGCCTGTCGCCGGCACGATCACCGTCGACAGCGGCGCGGAGGAAGCGCTCCTTGCGCGCGGCAAAAGCTTGCTTCCCGCCGGCGTCACGGCCGTTTCCGGCGACTTTCATGCGATGGATGTCGTCGATGTTGTCAATGAGAAAGGGATCACGATCGGCCGCGGCCAAGTGTATTATGCCGCCGCCGATTTAGAAAAAGTAAAAGGACTTCCGAGTGAGGAAGCGCGGCAATACTCTTACCTTCACCGCCCGGAAGTCATCCACCGCGACAATTGGGTCACGTTGCGAAAGGAGAGTGTATCGAAATGAGCGAACTGCTCGAAAAAGCCGAACGGTTGAAAACGGCGTCACAAACGTTAGCCATGCTGTCTACGAAAGAAAAAAACGCCGCATTGGAACAGATCGCCAAAGCCATCGACCGCGAACGCGCCTTCATTTTGCAAGAAAACGAAAAAGATATGGCCCAAGGCCGCGAGCAAGGGCTGTCACCGGCTCTGCTCGACCGGCTGCAGCTCACCGACAAACGAATGGATCAAATCATCGACGGCGTCCGCCAAGTCGCCTCGCTGCCTGACCCGGTCGGAGAAATCATCGCAGAGTGGACGCGGCCGAACGGGCTCCGCATCCAAACGGTGCGCGTGCCGCTTGGGGTCATTGGCATGGTGTACGAAGCGCGCCCGAACGTGACGGTCGATGCGGCGAGCCTTTGCTTGAAAACGGGCAACGCGGTTTTGCTTCGCGGCAGCACATCAGCGCTTCATTCGAACAAAGCGCTCGTTCGCGTCATGAAAGAAGCGCTCCGCACGACGACCGTTCCGGAAACGGCGATTGAACTGCTCGAAGACACGAGCCGGGAAACGGCGCAGCGTATGTTCCGTCTCAACAACTACTTGGATGTGCTCATCCCGCGCGGCGGAGCCGGGCTCATCCGCTCGGTCGTCGAAAACGCCACCGTGCCGGTGCTTGAGACCGGCGTCGGCAACTGTCATATGTTCATCGACGAATCAGCCGAGCGGCAAATGGCGATCAACATCGTCCTGAACGCCAAATTGCAGCGTCCGTCCGTCTGCAACGCCATCGAAACGGTGCTCATCCATGAGCGTTGGCCATATGCCGCCGACTTGCTTGAGGCGCTGCACGCCCGCGGTGTGGAGCTGCGCGGCGACGACCGCCTCGCGTCATCGCACCCGTTCATCAAAACGGCGACGGAAGACGACTGGCATGCGGAATATTTGGCGCCGATTTTAGCGGTTAAGCTCGTTGCCGATGTCGATGAGGCGATTGCCCATATCCGCCGCTACGGGACGAAGCACTCAGAAGCGATCATCACCGAAAACGAAGCGAACGTCCGCCGCTTTTTCCAAGCGGTCGACGCGGCGGTCTTGTACCATAACGCCTCCACCCGCTTCACGGACGGCGAACAGTTCGGCTACGGAGCGGAAATCGGCATCAGCACGCAAAAGCTGCACGCCCGTGGTCCGATGGGGCTTGTCGCCATCACGACAACGAAATCGCTCGTGTACGGGACGGGGCAAATTCGGGAGTCATAACGATGGCTGCAACGAAGACGGCTTCCTTTTTCACTAAGTTTCTAAAGCATAAAACGATCCGGACCCAACGCATGGCTTCCGGATCGTTTTCTTATTTTTCCATTTCCACAAACACCCAATAGCGGCTGCCGATAAAGTTTACCGCCATCCCGGCGATTGTCGCCGCCAGTTTCGCCAGCCAGAGCGATGCAAACCGTTCCGCGGCCAGCAAAACGGCAAGCGATGCACCGAACGACAGCCCGTTGACGACAAGAAAGCGCAAAACTTCCTTTATATTGGCTTTCCGTTTGACTTGAAACGTCCAACGCCGATTCCAAATGTAGCTGTTCGCCATCCCGGCGCCGTAGGCAACGGCTTGGGCAACCGCCGCCTTAGCGCCTGCAGCAGTCAACAAAAAAAAGACGGCGAAGTCCACCGCGGTATTGCTCACCCCAACGAGGCCAAACCGCCATACGGCTTGTTTTTCTTTACGGAATATACGAAGGCTTTCGTTCATGTTTCGTTCCGACTCCCCACGTTTCATTGACAATATAGAGCGGACGCTCTTTCACTTCATCGTAAATCCGGCCGATATATTCGCCAATCGCGCCGAGCATGAGCAGTGTCACCCCGTTGCCAAGCAGCACGGCCATCAACAATGACGCCCAGCCAGCGACCGTTGAATGAGCAAACCATTTAAGATAAAGGACAACGAGCATCTCTACCACACTGGCCGCCGACAACAAGAACCCAAGCCAACTCGCCAGCTTCAGCGGCTTGTATGAAAACGAGGTGATGCCATCAAGCGAAAACCGAATCATCTTTTTGAGCGGGTATTTCGTCTCGCCGGCGAAACGCGGCTCCCGCTCGTATTCAACCGCCGTCTGCCGGAAGCCGACCCAACTTACCAGCCCCCGAACAAACCGGCTTCGCTCTCTCATATAGCGTAACTGATCGCACACTTTCCGGTCAATAGCAGGAAAACACGAAGCTTGCCCAGCGCGCCGCTATCCGCCCGCCCACGGCTTGACGATCACGTACATCATCCACGTCGAGGCAACCCCCGCCAACGCTTCCGGAAGAAGCACGCTAAAATCGCTCACTCCGAACACTTTCACGCTCAACGCCTGCAGCCAAAGCGCCGCCGGCACTTTCCTGCTTGACGATCGGTTTGGCTTCTGCCTTCTGTTGTTTGAACAGGCGCCTGCTTTGATGAATGATCATGATGTCGAGAGGAGGCAAGCCCTTTTCTTTTTATTCCACTCCCTGCTGCTTTGCGATGTCCACGCGTGAAAACGCCTCTTTCATCACCTCATACGACTGCTTCAGCCGCTCATGATAGCGCGGCGCCTCCCACACCGGCCACGTGTACTCATAAAATCGCGCGGCCGGCAGCACATTCCCGTTCATCGCCGGGAAAGAAAACGAATCGTCTCCATCCTCAACGTACAAACCAAGACGAATGCCTTCAACGATGACACGGCTTTTGAGCCCGCCTTTCGACCACATGTCGCCCATCACCTCGCGCCGGCTCGGATCGGTCACGTTCAAAAGCGCCCATGGCAGGCGGATTTCGTACATATCGCCATCGCGGCTGACGCTGATATCCGTGAGTGAATCGTATGCCTCATCGTCGGGGTTGGCTGTGCCAAACCGCAACCCCCCTGTTTCATATGAGTCGAACGGCACAGCCTTGCCGCGGATTTCCTCCAATTTTTTGTTCAACGTCAGGCGAATCGGGTGGTAGACGCCGTTATCTTTGCGATTGGCGTACGGGGCCGCCGGCATCATATGCAGCTCTTTTCCGTAATGGAAGTAAAACGTGTCATAGTAGCTGTCGACAAGCAGCCGGGCGCTCTGTTCTCCATGAATGACCAAGGCAAAGTCAATTCCCGCTGTCCGGACGCCAGACAGGCCGGGCAGGAGCGATTGCCCTTGGTTCGGAATCGTGTCAAACGCCATGTAGACCGTCGTCCGATCGGTGATGCGTCCGCTGTCAAGCCGCACATACAAATACCCTTCATCGCTTGTGACGTACAGCGCCCGCTTGCCCTCTGTCCAAGCTGGCCGGATTCCGTTGAATGTCCAATCGTCTTTTCGGCCGTCGACCTTCATCATCGCGGCTGCGCTTGGACCTGGCTCAAACCGAAGCAATCCAAATTGTTGTTCGTTCGTCTGCACGTTCAGCCAAAACGGGCGGCGGTCCCGGTTGTCATAATCCATTGTGTTCCATGTCCGCTTGAACCATTCATCCTGCCAGGAAAACAACAGCCCTCCCGCCATCCACTCATGGACGATGTCCTCAAACAGCTCCCGGTCGATCGTTCCTTGTTCTTGTTCCGACAAAAACCCCTGATTTTTCCCGTGTACATTTCGATGCGCCATGCCGCGCGAAGAAGGAACGCCAAATTCAGCGACCAAAATCGGCATCCGGTGCGCCGCCTTCATGTCATGCAAGTAGGCGGCATAGCTGTTCTGCTCGCCGCGTTGGTCAACATAGCTGACGTATTTTTCCTCACGATTCAAAAAGTCAGGGTAATACGGATAAATATGGTATGACGCAAACAGCCCGGCGCGCAGCTCGTCAGTGGCGTACATGACATTCGGGTTGACGGAAACAAAATCTTCTTTCACAAACGGTTCGGCCGGATGGCGGAGGAGGTCGGTCGTCACCCAATTCGTAAAACTGACCGGCCGCTGCCAGCCATATGTTTCCGTTTCATACGCCACCGCTTCGTCGATCATACGGGCCAGCCATGCCTCAAACGGGCTGGCTCCTTTCGTGTATACGTATTTGCCGCGGTAGTCGCCCTGCTTCGGGTGTTTTTCGTTCGTCGCCGCCACAACGTCCGGATCCCACTCGACACCGAAAATCCAGCCGAGAACATACGGAGAAAGGTCGTATCGGTACATCCCGCCGGCATGCCCAGGCCGTTTTGCAATGCGGACCTTGCCATGAACGAGGTCAATCGTACGGCGAATGTCCGTGCGAAACGCCTCACTCACCTCAGGCGCCCACACATCCTTCGTCCGCAGCATCGTCCTTTCATCGATCCAGACGCCATGGAACAAATAAAGCGGCTGCTTCGCTATTTGGTTGTACTCGTAAAGCGCCTCGTAAAACGCCGGCGGATGGATCGTATAGACGCGGATGGCATTCGCCCCCATCGCCCCGATGTACTGCAGCCAGCGGAAATATTCTTCCTTCGTAATCTTCGCCTCTCCCGGAAACGCGCCGGGTTTGCTGATGCCGAGGTTGACTCCTTTGATGAGCAGCGGCTCCCATCTCCCGTTGCGGTATACTTGCAAATAGTCGCGCCCGACCGTTCCCGCCAAGCGGACGCCGCTTTGTTCCACCGTTTGAACGGCGTCCTGCAGCTTGCCATCTTCCTTATATGCCTTGATTTCCCGCAAAATCGCTTTCATCATCGGCACGTACGCCTTCCAGTAAAAGGCCGCGCCGTTGTCCGAGCGGCCGTCCTCCGTCCATTAGCGCCATACATCCAGCCCCACGGTCTGATAAACGGAAGGCAGTTCCCCTTGATCAGCGTAATCGCCGCAAAAGTAATACGACTGATACGTCTTTGTCTCATAGCGGACAACGGCCGGAAAGGAAAACGGCAGCCCGATCGCCCGCAGCTTCTCTTTCCCGCGCTCAGACAGCGACAGCGTGTACGTTGCGAGCACCATGCGCTCATCAAGCGGCTTGACGATGTCAAACCAATACGAATACGATGTGCGCATCTTGCCGCCCCAACGGGCTTCCCCCGCTTTTGTGGAGGAAAACATGACGCCACCGCCGCCAAGGTCGCGCCGATCGAGGACAAGAAGCCGATCCGACTCATCGACCAACACCATACCCGGCCCGCGGAACGAAAACGCCTTTCCGTATTGCGCTTTGTAGTTTTCTTTCACCCACACTGGCACTTCCTGGCTGTTCAAATCAGGAAAATAACGGCCGATCCAGCCGGTCCACTCAAGGCCGAACAGCTGGGCAAACGAGGCGCGCACTTCTTTTTCTGTCGGATGGGCCATCGAATTGAACTCGGCGATCAACGTTTTCCCGCCTTGGCGGGCAAACCGCCAAAGCGACTCCATCTCCTGCCGCTCAAGCCCGCCGTACACTTTCGCCCGCGCGCCGTCCGTTTGCTTGTGGACAAACTCTTCCTCATATACCCCATATGTGTCAACGATATAGACCGCATCGTACCGTGCCATCTCCTTTGGCAGCGGCCGCACCTCGTACGTTTCATCCTGTTTCGGCGCAAACCCGGCGTAATCGCGCGCAGCTTTGTATCGCTTTCCGTTGCCGTGGACGTATTTTTGCTGATTCAAGACCCAAACGAGCCCTTGATGCTCGTGATACGACCGATCGGGCACCGTTTTGTCGACAATGAGCAAATCAAGCTTTGTTTCTGGTTTCAGCCACCAAAGCCAATAGGGCGCGAACAGAACCAGCACTGCCAAGACCATATACACATAAAGCCAGCTGAACACCCGCTTCTCCATCTCCCCACTCTCTCAATCTTTCACCTATTTCCCCTATTTATAACACACGAAACGATTGTCCGGCAAGAACAGGCGGATGCGGCATTCGAAATTTCTTTTTTGGTCAACCGAAGTCCATTTCCAATCAAGTGGCGGCAACCCTTGCCAATGAGGAAATCAAAAAAGCAAGCCCCTTTGCCTAGGAGCTTGCTTGCCCGCGGCTAAATCCTCTCAACGGTTCGGCTCGTACACATCCCATGTCCATTTAATCGACTGAACAATTTGGTCCGCCGCCTGTTCAGCCTCGAGCTCATTGATAATGACGCGGGAATGATGGAGCGCATAGGCTGATTGGCGCTGGAAAAAGAGCTGCTCCACTTCTTCCAACGTTTTGTTTTTCAACACCGGCCGGCTGTCGACAATAAGCGGCAGCCGCTCTTTCTTCCAATGCTCCCACGACAAGTCAAGGAAAAAGACGATGCCGTGGGCCAAACAGGCGCGCCGCACGTCTTCCTGCAAATACGCACCGCCGCCAAGCGAAAGGATTTTCAACCTCGTATTCGTACATAAATCAACGATCAGCTCCCGCTCAACCTGCCGAAAATACGCTTCCCCTTTTTGCGCGAACATCTCCGGAATCGACATCCCGTGCCGCCGCTCGATTTCCGCATCGACATCGATAAAGTCGCGGTATAACTTCTTTGCCACGAGCTGCCCGATCGTTGTTTTCCCTGCTCCCATAAAGCCGATCAAAATGATATTTCGCTCGCGAAGCGGGATGACCGTCTGCCTCTCCACGCTGCTTCACCTCTTTTCCTCTCTCTTCCCAGAAGACTGGCGAATGACAAGCTCCGGATGCAAAATCGTCCGTTTCGGTGCACTCGCATCCCCTTTCATGCGTTCATGCAGCTGCTTGGCCGCATAGGCGCCGATCTTCTCAGGAAACGCGGCGACAGTTGTGAGCGGCGGCTGAAACAGCGCCGATTCTTGAATATTGTCAAACCCGACGACCGCGATGTCGCGCCCTGGAACGATCCCTTCCTCTTTTAAGCCAAGCATCGCCCCAAACGCGACGACATCGTTGTAACAAAAGAGCGCTGTCGGCGGGTTCGGGTGCTGCAACAGGCGTTTGACCGCCATCCGCCCGCCTTGCCTTGTCGTCGCCGATGGCACAAGCAGCGTGTCATCCATCTCGATGCCCGCCGCACGCAACGCTTCACTGTACCCCGACCGGCGCGCTTTCCATACGGACGATTGCGGAGACCCACCGATAAAGGCGATGCGCCGATGGCCGCCTTCGAGCAAATGCTCGACCGCCATCCGCCCGCCGACTATATTATCGATCCCAATATAATCAAACTGTCCGGCCGGAAGTTCATCACGGGCAAACAATACAACAGGAATATCCCACTGCCGCAGCCGCTCGAGCATCTCTGCCGAACATCCAGGAACCGGGCTCATGATCACACCGCCCACCCGATGCTCCAGCATCGTCGACAATAAGGCGTCTTGTTTTTCCGGCCGGTCAAACGTCGTGCCTAAAATGACCGTATATCCTTCCTGATCGAGCGCCTCATGGACGCCAACGAGCAATTCGAAAAAAAAAACGGGTTGTCAAGTTCGGTGATAATAAGACCCACTGTCGACGAACGCTGCGAACGCAAATTGGCCGCCACGCGGTCATAGACGTAGCCAAGCTCTTTCATCGCTTGGAGCACTTTTTTCTCGTTTCTTTCGAAATATTCGGACTCCCACGGACGACAAGAGAGGCGGTCGCCCGCGACACGCCGGCGTGTTTGGCGACTTGTTCTAGCGTCACGCGGGAACGCTTTTTATCTGACACCGTTCGAATCACCTGCTTTACCGTCGCTTTCACCTATCAAAAGTATAAAGGCTGGCGGCAAGCAGTGTCAATGCAAGTCGTGGGCTACCGGGAAAACAAACTTCGAAACAAAAAACCCGGCAGCCTCGCACAAGGCAAGGAGCCGGGAAGACGGCAAGCCGCCGTTCGTTCATTCATATGATCTCGTTTTCTCGCAGCCGCTCAATGTCTTCCTTGGACATGCCAAGCATCGTTTGCAAAATCTCTTCGGTATGCTCGCCTAAATCCGGAGCAGTGCGGCGGATGGCGCCTGGTGTTTTTTCGAATTTCGGCACAATGCCGGGCATTTTAATTTTGCTAAGGCGCGGATGGGCGACTTCGATGATGTTTTCCCTTGCTTGGTAATGCGGATGCTCAAAAATATCTTTAATGCTCAAAATCGGGCTGACCGGCGGACGGTCCGGATACCCTTGCAAATACGTAAACCCGCTGAACGCCGTCGCCGGCGTGCCGAATCCGGCTTTCTCGCGAAACGGACCTGTTTGCCCGTAGCCCGAGACGCGAATCATCACCAGCTTCGGATTGATCCGCTTCAGTTCTTCATATCCGCCGCCCCATTTTTCGAGCTTGCCGGGGCGGAAATTTTCGATGACAATATCGACGTGGCGGACAAGCTCTTTAAAAATATTCATTCCTTCTTCTTTGCGCAAATCCAACGTGAGCGACCGTTTATTGCGCGCCAGTCCGGGCCAGCGGAGCGGCTCCCCATCCTTGAACGGCCCGACATGGCGGAGCGTATCCCCTTTTCCTGGCAATTCCACCTTGATGACATCGGCGCCAAAATCACCGAGCAAAACCGCCCCAAACGGCGCCGCGATCATTGTCGACACATCGAGCACTTTGACGCCTTCCAGCGGCAAACGCGCCATGACAATCTCCTCCCCCATTTCGATTTATTGTCCGTATGTCATGATGACCGACAACGCGGTCCGGACGTCTTCAATCGGAATTTGCCCCGGCGCCGAGCTTTGCCGTCCGACTGCAAAGGTGACGGCAGAGCCGAACAATCCGCCTGCCAGGCGGGTGATGGCGCCCAATGCCCCCATCGACATCGTGATCAGCGGGATGTCCACCTCTTTTCGCGCTTCTTCCGTCGCCTGCAGCAGCGTGAGCACATCCCCCCGCGTTTTCGGCATCACAGCTGCTTTCGCGATGTCGGCGCCGCATTGTTCCGCTTGACGCATTTTCGCGACAAGCTCTTCCTTCGATGGCGTATGATCAAAATTGTGGTAAGACAACACAAGGCGCACTCCATAGCGGCGCGTCAGCTCCCGGACGATCGGGATGCGCGGCCCATGGGCAAGCTCGTAATCAAGCAAATCGATCGCCCCGCTTTCACAGACGGTTTCAAACAACCGAATCTTTTCCTCTTCCGTCAACGAAATCGGTTGCCCGCCTTCCTGTTCGGAACGAACCGTAAACAAAATCGGGATGTCTCCGGCAATCGCCCGCATCTTTCTCGATGTGGCCGCCACTTCCTGTTCGTCCCGAATCGCCTCGAAAAAGTCCGCCCTCCATTCAATGAGATGCGGCTTTTTCTCCGTGATTTGCCTTGTTTCCTCCAACACTTGCTTCGCGTCCGCTCCGACGACCGGGGCGCAAATGCACGGTTCGTCTCCCCCGATCAAGACATTGCGCACACGGACAGCACGCTTTGCAATCGCCATATGCTCTCCCCCTTATGGTCGATAACCTAGTTTTTCGGAAATGGCTTGTGCTCCTTCTTTTACGAGCCTCTCGAACTGTTCCATCACTTCCCGTGTAAATCGATGCGCCGGCCCAGAGACGGACAAGCAGGCGCCCACTTCCCCGCGGATGTCGAAAATGGGCGCCGCAACGGCCGCAGAGCCGACTTCCCGTTCATCGACGCTGGATGCCACACCGCGCTCGCGAATCGCCTCAAGCTCCGCCGTCAGACGATCCAAGCGTTCCTTTGTCGGCACTTGCGCAAAAATCCGCTCTTGAACTTCGGGCGATTGATAGGCCAACAATACTTTTCCCCCCGCCCCCGCCCAAAGCGGCAGCCGCTCGCCGATTCTCACCATATGGCGCAGCGCCTGAAGCCCCTCGCACTGTTCGACGCAAACGCGGGCATCTTGTTCCAGCACGTATAAGTTCACCGTCTCCCGCGTCTCGTCGCGCAGCCGCTCCATCACCGGCCGCGCGATTTCCCGCACTTTAATCGATTTGCCGGCAATATATCCTAAATAGTACAATCCTTGTCCAAGACGGTACTTTAACGTCTCCGGATCTTTGACGACCAAGCGGTTTTGCTCCAGCGTAGCGAGCAGGCGCGTCGTCGTCGATTTGGCGAGCGAAATCTTTTTCGCAATTTCCGTGAGTGATAGCTCTTGTTCCTCGAGGGTAAAACAATACAAGATGTCAATGGCCCGCTGCACCGTGCGCAAGCCGGCTTCGTGTTTTTTTTCTTCCTGCACCTGTTTGTTTCCCCCCTTCCTTATGTTCCGTTAAACGGAATTTCATTTCTTTCAGTGGAACATTACTCCCATTTTAGCATCTTCATTCACCGCCGTTCAAGCTTTTTTTTCGCGTTTCTTTCCTTTTTGCTTTCAACAAGAGAAAGGGCGGCGAAGCCTTTTTTCATTTAAACGTCTGTGTGAAGGGACATATGCTGCGTTAGGCCTGTCTTCCTGCCCGTCCATTGTCTGAACGGATTGCATAAACCGTTCAAATTTTTCAGTAAGTTATGGACAAACGAAAGCGAACTTTGTTATAATCCATTCAATAATTCCGTTTAAAGAAAACAAGTTACATACAATGGAACAAAAAAGAGGGGGGATGATCAGCGAACATTTGAGAACCGATTGTAAACTAGCACATTATTTCAGAATCCCTTTTTCAAATTATTTCAGGCGGATTCGGAAATAATGTGCAAAATTTTTGCGGATTGTTCCGGATTTTGCACATTCTTTCGGAACGTTTGCACGCTCTTTCAGATGAAGATT
>NZ_JAFWFM010000091.1:0-12343 GCF_017515625.1 Geobacillus sp. | reverse complement strand
CGTGAAGGTGCGCCAGCACCAGTGAAAGTGGGAGATGAATGTCGGTTGGCGTTAGCCAACGAATAGGATAGAATATGGCTAGAACGGACACCTTCGGAACGAAGGGAAGCGTAAAGGGTTCTTGTGTGTGGCTTACCGTTCGGCGAACACGCACAAGTCGCTTGAAGCCCCCACCTCCAAGCGAAGCGTAGGTGGTGGGTAGTTCACATGTTGCTTCAGCGTATTGCGCACTTCCGGGGTTGTTGCTTCGGCAATGGCCATTGCGCACGCTTTGATCGCGCTTTTCGCCCCAATGAGATAGTCGGCGGCGATCATTTGATCATTGAATACGCCGGTCGGCGTCATCGTTGCCTGCATCGTTGTCCCTCCTCCGTTCGTTACGATAATAAGTTTTGCAAGTCGCGGATGTGCTGCTCTGTTTTTTGCATGTCTTGTTGAATGAGCGATTTCAGCTGCGGGTCGCTCGCCATTAGACTATTTGTTGTCGCACACGTCGTGCTGATCGCTTTTGGGGATGTTTTCCTTGCAATGACGTTCCTCGGATTGTCCACACTAACGGACAAGGAGGGACAATCGATGAACGAAACGTGTTTCTATTGCCAATGCGAGTGCGACGACAACGTGCATTACGTCTCGTTCCATGCGAACGATGAAGAACGCGAGGAAGCGCTTTGTCCGGAATGTTACCAAGAATGGCTGCAGGGCATGAAAGGCTAAAAAAACCGCACCGGTTCGGTTACGGTGCGGTTTTTTCCGCGAGCGGAGGGGTGGTGACGACATCGGACAAGTCGCTCTCTTCGTCATAAGAACGATACACGGCTGCTTTGGTCCGCGGAGCGTGAAGCGACAACGATAAAATGCGCTCGTTCCCGTTGTGGGCGACTTTTGTTTCCATCCTCAGCGCCGCATCCGCCAGTGTCAGCGAGTAAAAGCGGTACGTCAAACCGAGCCAAGTGCGCTCGGACCGGACGGTGTCCGGATGATGGCGGATCAGCTCCGCCAGCTCGGCAAACGAATGGTTTTCCCGCTGAAGCCATTCGCGAATGGCGGCTGCCGTCTGTTCCAGCAAATGTTTCCATGACGGTGTCATCGACATCATCCTTTTTTACATCCAGCATGCCCATTTTCGCCCTTTGTTATGCGGGCAGGCGGATGGAAAACGTCGTCATGTCTTCATCGGATGAACAGCGGATATCTCCGCCATGGTCTTCAATCACTTTTTTGCAAATGTACAACCCGATGCCGGTTCCGAGTTTTTTCGTCGTAAAAAACGGCTCGAAAATCGTTTCCACAATGTCGGCCGGAATGGACGGACCGTTGTTGGCGATTTCGATGATGATGCTTCCGTCTTGGCAACGGGCGGCGATGTTGATCCGCCGCGGTTTTTCCCTCTCTTTCAACGCTTCGATCGAGTTGAGCAAAATATTTACCAGCACATGGCGCAGCTGATCTTTATAGGCAAATATATGTATGGATTCATCGATCGCCACCGAAAGGTCGACATCGCTGTCGACGATCGAGGCGTATAAAAACTCGATAATTTCCTCCAACAGCTGGCAAAGCGAAAACGTTTCCTTTTCGCTTTCAACAATTTCTTTGCGTGAGGCATGCAAAAATTGCGAAATGCGAAATTTCAGCTGCTGCAACTCATGGTCGATAATGTCTAAATAAGGAAGATGCGGATGCTCAAACTTCAATAATTGAATAAAACCAATAATAGCCGTAAGCGGATTGCGAAACTCATGGATAAAACTCGATGACATTTGTCCGAGCAGCGTCAGCCGGTCTTGATGCGATCTGGCAATGAGCGCATTTTTCTCATGCAGCTCCTTTTCTTTTAACTCATTGTATTTGGTGACCGCATGAAACAAAAACTGGTCAAACAACTCGTTCATATGGTCAATGAGCGGGGCGAGCTCATCGACGGACAGCGGTGCGGCCAACGCATGGTTGATGATCAGGCGCCGTCCCAAGTTTACGTTGTAAACAAGGGCGCCGATGCCGGTGTTCATCTCCTCCCGTTCTTTGGCGATTTTGTACGCCAGCCGTACAACCATCTCGCCGGGCCACGACTGCAGCAGCGCCTCTTTGACCAAGGTGAACACCGCCAAGCCGTTTTGTTCGACACCGTCGATATATTTGTCATCGTCGGCAATTTTCATGTGCTGCAGCCAATAGGCGAGGAAGTCCGGCAAATGGGTTTCCAAATGGGTGACAAGCTGCTGTGCGGCAGATGTCAACAAAGCCACCTCGCTTTCTGTCGTTTATTTTTATTATAATTGAGAACATCGAACTAGAACAGAGGGAAAATGGCTGCATATCCGAGAAAACTAGTTTCCTTCCGCGAAAAAGGCGGGTGGTTTGAACAAAAACGGAAAAATCATTTATAATGAATGGGACGAACAAATATTTTGCAAAAGGTTGGGGACGATCGTGAAATTGTATGACTCGATTTTAGATTTGATCGGTGGTACGCCGATCGTGAAGCTCAACCGTCTCCCGGATCGGGAGGGAGCGGACGTATATATAAAACTCGAATCGTTCAACCCAGGCGGCAGCGTCAAAGATCGGCCGGCTTGGGAAATGATCCGCCGGGCAGAGGCGGAAGGGAAAATTACGCCTGGAAAAAGCACGATCATCGAACCGACGTCCGGCAACACCGGCATCGGGTTGGCCATGGTGTGCGCCGCCCGCGGGTATCGCTGCATCATCACGATGCCCGACAATGCGACGGTGGAGCGGGTGAAAATTTTAAAGGCGTACGGAGCCGAAGTTTATTTGACGCCGGCGGAGAAGCGGATGCAAGGGGCAATTGATGAAGCGAACCGGCTGGCTGGCGAAATCCCTGACAGCTTCATTCCGATGCAGTTTGAAAATTCGGCCAATCCGGGTGCGCATCGCCATACAACGGCGGTGGAAATTTACGAGGCGTTTGATGGGCGGCTCGATGCGTTCGTGCTCACCGCCGGCACCGGCGGGACGGTGACGGGAACAGGGGAGGAACTGAAAAAGCGCATTCCAAATTTGCGCATTTACGTCGTTGAACCGTACGGTTCGCCGGTGTTGTCGGGCGGGAAGCCGGGGCCGCACAAAATTCCCGGCACGGGTCCGGGGTTTATCCCGAAAATTTTAAACCGCTCGATTTACGATGACATTTTTTTGATCAAAGATGAGGATGCCCAGCAAATGGCGCGCCAACTGGCGGCCAAGGAAGGCATTTTGGTCGGCGCCTCAGCGGCGGCGAGCGCTTATTACGCCATCAAAGTGGCAAAACAGCTCCCGAAAGGCGCACGCGTCCTTTGCATGGCGCCCGATTCCGGCGAGCGGTATTTGTCATCCGATTTATTCGCCGATTAAGCGGACGTCGATCGACGAAAAAAGCGAGGATTTCTTGCCTTTCATTGGGAAGTGAAGCATTCCTCTCTGCAAAACAAAGAGGAATGCTTTTGTTTGATCGTTTGCCGGTGTGGAGAACAAAAAAACCGACCGGTCGTTCTTGATGAAGGATGACAATCGGCTTTCTTTCTGGTTCCTTGGCGCATGCGTTGAGCGCCTCAGCGGGGAGTGCGGTGAATCGTTGCTGTTCTTTTGGCAGATCGAACGAGCGCAGCGCTGCGTCATGGTCGGAATGATAAAAACAGTGACGGATTTCATGAACCATTTCGAATCCTCCATCGATGACGGCAGGAACGCTTGGGGAGATGGGCCGGCAATTGCCGGTGATGTTGCTGACAGCGTTCATCGATTTGGCGCCGGGGGGTATGGATCAAATGGGGATTTTGGCGCGGGAAGCGCATGCCGATCTTGCTGTTGTGACAAGTTATCAAATGTTCCGCATTTTTTTTATTTTGCTTGTCGTTCCGCCGGTGCTGAAAAAATGGTTTGCCGCCCGCTGGTTTCGATCGATTGAACGATGGGTCATGCCGTCTGCGTCAATCCAAAAGAAAGGGCTGTGACAAGAAACAAATATATGCTAAACTAGAAAGAAAAAGGAGGGGGGTTGCCATGAACCATTCGACCGTTTATCGTCCGCACAGCCCGGTGGCGAAGTTGGCGGTTTCCTTTTTAGCGGCGCTGGCTGTTGCGACCGCAGGGCTGTATGCCGGGCAATGGGTGCCGGCCGGGATGTACTTGCCGCTCTATGGCTTGGAACTCATTTTGCTTTTGGTGATGATCTTCGCCCGCAGCAAAAAAGCGGTCGGCTATCCGCTCATGTTTGCGTTTATGTTTGTCTCGGGGGCGACGCTCTATCCGCTCATCGGCTATTACTTGTCCGTCATCGGTGCAGCGGCGGTGTTCAAAGCGTTTGCGCTGGCCGTCGTCTCGTTTTCCGGCGTTGCCATTTACGCGGCGAGAACGAAAGAAGATTTTTCGTTCCTCGGCGGGTTTTTGATGCTTGGCGCGTTTGCGCTTCTTGGCTTGCTGATCATCCAATGGTTCATTCCATTTTCCAGCGTCGGGCAAATGGGCATCGCTGCTTTGGGGATTTTGATTTTCCTTGGCTTTACGATTTACGACATCAACCGTTTGGCCCGCTACGGCTTTACGGAAGCGGATATCCCGATGATTGTCGTCAATATTTACCTTGATTTCATCAATTTGTTTGTCTACATTTTGCGTTTTTTCGCCAGCGATGAGGATTGAGTGCCAAAAAGGGCTGCCAAAAGGAGCAGCCCTTTTTCTATGACGATGGCACAGATCAAAGCGGCAAGTCGAAATGGTGCGGCTATTTTTTTACGGCATGAAAGGTGAAACGCGGTGAGGCAGGAATCGGCAAATGGTGGGGCGAATAAAAGAAAGAAATGGAGAAGAAAGGGGCCTCATGATGAAGTTTGCCGTCAATGTTTCGACGATTTTCACGGAAGCGCCGTTTCTTGCCCGGTTTTGCCAAGGCGAAGCAGCACAGGTTTTCGCACGTTGAGTGCCAGTTTCCGTACGCTGCGGCGCCTGAGGCGGTTGCCGCTGAACTGGAGGAATACGGGCTGTCGCTCGTTACGATCAACTTGCCGGCCGGCGATTGGGAAAAGGGGGAGCGCGGACTGGCGATTCTTCCCGGCCGTCATGACGATTTCCGCCGTGCGCTTGAGGAAGGGGTGCGCTATGCGCTCGCGCTTGGCGCGCCGCGTCTTCATTGCATGGCTGGAGTGGTTCCGGCCGATTTGCCGCGGGAACGGGCGAAAGAAATATACATGCGCCGCTTGGATGAGGCGGCCGCTGCGCTCGGCGTCCACGGTTTGACGCTGACGATTGAACCGATCAATCCGTTCGATATGCCGGGCTACTTTTTAACGGATATTGATGAAGCCGTGGCCATCATTCGCGCTCTTGGCAGGGCAAATGTGAAAGTGCAATACGACATCTACCATATGGCGCGGCTTGGGCGCGATGTGACAGCGACGTTTGCGGCCTATGAACCATTGATTGACCATGTGCAATTTGCCGATGCCCCCGGGCGGCATGAGCCGGGGACGGGAGCGCTTCCGTATCGCGAGATTTTCGCATTTTTGCAAGAGCACGCTTTCCGAGCGGCTGACGGGACGGCCGGTTTATACGCTTGTGATCGGGTGTGAAGATGTGGAAAACGCCGTCCATTACCAAGAACAATGGGTGGAACGGCTGCGGCCGAAAATGGCGGAAATGTCCGTTTTAGCTGCTGAGGAGGCTTCCGTCTTTTGGCAGGCGTTTTATACAGCGGCGTCGAACGCGCGCCTGGCGCTGGCGAAAAACGGCGTGGAAGCGGCGGTGAAAATCGGCGTCGTCAACTTGGATGTGCTCGCCGTCTTGCAGGAAAGCGTTCTTATCGTTGATCGCTGCCACGTCCGTCTTGAGGCGCACGGTGGATTGGGCCATGGGCTTTGCCAGGTGTATGTACACGGAAGCGAAGAAGGGGGGTTGGCGGCCATTGAGGAGCTGCGTCAGGCAGCAGTTCGCCTTGGCGGCTATGCGATCGTGAAACATTTACCATTTTCGCTGCGCCAGCGCGTTGACGTTTGGGGCGGAAAGCCATCGTACTTTTTCTTGCTCGAAGGCATTAAGCGAAAAGATCCAAACAAAACGCTCAACGATCAGTGCTTTATTGGGGGGATTTAATCATGAGCACGATAATCAACGAACGGACGGATAGCCCGGCGTGTGCGACCACAAGCCTCGGCAACTCCCGATTTCCCGACTTGCCGGACCCGAGCAAGTGGGCTGATTGCGTCCACTGCGGCATGTGCTTGGAGTCGTGTCCGACGTATGAACAAACCGGCCAAGAGCAGCACTCTCCGCGCGGCCGCGTTTCCAGTCGGCCATCCGAAAGACATCGCCGCGCTGTTGCTCATTGAAGTGGACGGCATTTTCGCCGGGATTGACGAGCAAATCGACGATATTTTAACGATTTGCCGCCGCCACCATGTGCGCGAAGTGAAAGTCGCCCAGTCAGAGGAAGAGCGGGCGCGCTGGTGGGCGAACCGGAAAACCGGCTTTGGCGCCATGGGGGCGATTTCGCCGGATTATTTAGTGCAAGACGGCGTCATTCCGCGCAGCCGGCTGCCGGAAGTGTTGAACGAAATCGCCAACATCAGCCGCAAATACGGGCTTCTGATTGTGAATATTTTCCATGCTGGAGACGGCAATTTGCACCCGCTTGTGTTGTTTGATGCGAGCAAGCCGCTCGGCCCGGTTATTGAAACGGAGCTTGACCCGCTGTCGGTGTCGGTGAAAGCGCGCGTGAACGGCGTCGAAAAACAAAACAGCCCGACAGAGCTCATGATCATTTCGATCAGCAAAATGATCTCCTATTTGTCCCATGTCATGACGTTGCAACCGGGCGATGTCATTTTAACCGGAAGCCCGGTCGGCGCTGAGCTGGTTGGCCCGGGAACAGTCATTGAATGTGAAGTGGACGGCATCGGCACGCTCCGCAATACGTTTGTCGCCGCCAAAGCGCCGGCTGTCGCCGCCGAGATCATCGACCGGAAAGGGTTGCCCAGACATACCGATTGGACGATCACCGACCGCGAGGCGTTTTTCCGCGAGCTTGACACCATTCGGCAAAACGGATATGCGCTTGACCTGGAAGAAAATGAATATGGCATCCGCTGCGTCGCGGTGCCGATTTTCGACTATACAGGAAGCGTTGTCGCCGCCGTCAGCGTTTTCGGCCCGACGATCCGCATGACGGATGACCGCATCATGAGGCTTGCTGCGCGCATGCGCCAAATCGGCAAAGAACTCTCCGCCCGGCTCGGCCATCGGCCGATTCATTCCGTCCAGCCGTAACGGCTGGGCGTTTTGTTTTGCGGCGCGAACGGCCGGCTGGGCATGGCGGACGGAAGGGCATGCAGCCGAGCCGTGTTGCGCTTCGCTTTCCGAAAGACGCCCGCTTTTCGCCGCGTTTTGCTAGTGCAAACGGCAATGATGCATGTAAAATAGAAACGAGGTGATTGGCAACGTGAACAAACAGACGCTTTCCGAGTGGATCGAACAGCTTCGTCAGGACCCGAACGTCGTTCATTGGCATGAAATTGAGCCGAAAGAAGCCGACACAGTTCCGTTTCCGACCGAATTGAATCCGCGGCTGCGCGCGGCGCTTGAAGCGCGCGGCATCGCCTCGCTTTACACGCACCAGGCGTCAGCGTATGAGGCGGTGCGAAGCGGGCGGAACATCGTCGCCGTGACGCCGACGGCATCCGGCAAAACGCTCTGCTACAATTTGCCTGTGCTGCAAGCGATCGCGGAGGCGCCGGAAAGCCGCGCTCTTTACTTATTTCCGACCAAGGCGCTCGCCCAAGATCAAAAAAACGAATTACATGAAATCATCGCCGAGATGGGAACGCCGATTTACAGCTATACATACGACGGCGATACGGCGCCGGCGCTGCGGCAAAAAATCCGCCAGGCCGGTCATATTGTCATCACCAACCCGGACATGCTCCATACCGCCATTTTGCCGCACCATACGAAATGGATGTCGCTGTTTGAACAGTTGCGCTACGTCGTCATCGACGAACTGCATACATACCGCGGCGTGTTCGGCAGCCATGTCGCGAACGTCATCCGCCGCCTAAAGCGGATTTGCGCCTTTTACGGCAGCCGGCCGACATTTATTTGCACCTCGGCGACGATCGCCAATCCGCAGGAGTTGGCTGAGCGGCTGATTGGCGAACCGGTGGCGCTGATTGACAACAACGGGGCGCCGCGCGGACGGAAACATATCGTGTTTTACAATCCGCCGGTCGTCGAGCGGACGATGAACGTCCGTCAAAGTGCGACGAAAACGGCGGTCGAACTGGCGCGGCAGCTTTTACGCAACCACATTCCGACGATTGTGTTCGCCCGCAGCCGCGTCCGCGCCGAACTTATCTTAAGCCATTTGCAGGCGGCGGTGAAGGGGCGGATTGGGGAAACGATGGTCCGCGGCTACCGCGGCGGCTACTTGCCGAACGAACGGCGCGCGATTGAAAAGGGGCTGCGCAGCGGGGACATTATCGGGGTGGTCAGCACAAACGCGCTCGAGCTTGGCGTTGATATCGGCCAGCTGCAGGCGTGCATTCTCGCCGGTTACCCAGGAACGATTGCCAGCACGTGGCAGCAAGCCGGCCGCGCCGGCCGCCGCCATGGCGATTCGCTCGTGATTATGGTGGCCGGTTCAAGTCCGCTTGACCAGTACATCGCCGCCCATCCGGAATACTTCTTCGCCCGCTCGCCGGAAACAGCCCGCATCAATCCGGATAATATGCTCATTTTAGTCGACCATCTTAAATGCGCCGCGTACGAGCTTCCGTTTCGGCGCGGCGAGACGTTTGGTGGAGTCGAGGTCGAAGAAGTGCTCGATTTTTTGGCTGAGCAGGGGGTGCTTTATGAGCGCAGCGGCCGCTGGCATTGGATGAGCGAAGCGTTTCCGGCGCAAAACATTAGTTTGCGCTCTGCGGCGCAGGAAAATGTCGTCATTATCGATGTTTCTGACACCGCCCGCCATCGTGTCATCGGTGAGATGGATCGCTTCAGCGCGATGACGCTGCTCCATGAAGAAGCGATCTATTTGCACGAAGGGACGCAATACCAAGTTGAGCAGCTTGATTGGGAGGAGAAAAAAGCGTACGTCCGTCAAGTGGATGTCGAATATTTCACCGATGCCAATCTGGCCGTGCAGCTTGAAGTGCTGTCTGAAGACCGTACTGCCGAACGAGGGGCGATGGCCGTCAAGTACGGCGATGTATCGGTCCGGGCGATGGCGACGATGTTTAAAAAGCTGAAACTGTCGACGTTTGAAAACATTGGATGGGGGCCGATCCGCCTGCCGGAAGAAACGCTTCATACGTCGGCGGCATGGCTCGAATGGATGGAAGTGCCGCCGCGGTTTTCCCCGGCGTTGTTTGAGCACATTCTGGTGGGCATCGCCAACGTGCTTGGCCATCTAGTGCCGATGTTTGTCATGTGCGACCGCTCGGATATTCATGTTGTGCCGCAGCTGAAGGCGCCGCACTCCGGACGGCCGACCATTTTCCTTTATGACCGCTATCCGGGCGGCATCGGTTTATCGGAAGCGCTGTTTGAGCGGTATGAACAAATGCTGGCGAAAGTGAAAGAGTGGGTGGAGCGCTGTCCGTGTGCGGATGGCTGTCCATCGTGCATCGGTGCTCTTGATGCGGCAGGAATGCCGGTCAAGCATGAATTGGTGCAGTTTTTAGCTGAACAGCTCGCTGTGCGGAGCGGTTCCTCGGCTTAGCGCCAACCGCGCCCTGCGGCGCAGCTTCCCGGTCATCGAGACTGGACGGAAAGGAAGGGCGAGACGGATGAAGCCAAAGCTGTCGCAATGGAAAGAGCTGCTGGCCGCCCGGCATCAACCGAAGGCTGCGGCCGGAGAACTTGAAGCAGAAGCGGGTGAATGCCGGGCGGCGGACGTGCCGTTTGCTGAGCAGTGGCGACAATGCGGCGTTGTTCCGCATTCGTTTGCCGGCGATTATTGTCTTGTCCGCGAGACGGTGTACCCGCTTGATCACGAACATGGCCGCTATCGGCTCGGTGCGTTTTATGAGGTGCACCGGCGCTGGCAGGAGGCGCCGTTTTCCCACCCGCTCTCGTGCCGCGGGTTTGCCGTTGGCGACTTGTTCTTTTTTGACACGGAGACGATGGGGCTTTCAAGCGGAGCGGGAAATGTCATGTTTTTGCTCGGCCATGCCCGCTTTGCCGGTGATTGCGTCATCGTCCGCCAGCATTTTTTGCCGCATCCCGGAGCGGAAGTGGCGCTGTATCAAAGTTTCTTATCCGATGTCAACTATACGACGCTTGTTACGTACAATGGAAAAGCGTTCGACTGGCCGCGGCTGAAAACGCGCCATGCCCTTGTCCGTGACATGGTGCCGAAGCTGCCCGCGTTCGGTCATTTCGATTTGTACCATGCCGCCCGCCGATTATGGAAAGGCCGGCTCGATTCGCTGCGGTTGGCTGAAGTGGAGCGGCATATTCTTGGCGTCAAACGGAACGATGATGTGCCTGGTTTTTTGGCGCCGATGATGTACCAAGCGTTTTTGCAAACGCCCCATCCCGACCGGATCATGCCCGTTTTGCGCCATAATGAGCAAGACGTGTTGTCGCTCATCGTGTTATACATTCATTTGTCGATTCAGCTGCTTGACGCAAACCAACTCACCGATCCAGGCGAACAGCTGGCCGCTGCCCGCTGGTTGGAAACGGTCGGGGAGACGGCGGCCGCGCGGGGCGTCTATGAACAGGCGGGCGCCGGGCAGGCGAAAGAAGCGCATATGGCGAAGTGGCAACTGTCGCTTTTATATCGGAAGGAAAAACGGTATGACGAGGCGGCGGCGCTTTGGCGCGACTTATTGGAGTGTGGCGTCTATTGGAAGATGAAAGCGGGCCTTGAGCTGGCGAAAGCGTACGAACATTATTTCCGTGACCTTGATGAAGCGCACCGTTATGCGGCGGCGGCGTATGAGGCATGGCGGTCGCTTGCCAGGGCGAGCCGGCAGGCGGCGGACGGGGAGGAGCGGGAGTGGCGCAAGCGGCTTGAGCGGCTTATGCGCAAGAAAAACAGGCCGGGAAAATGAGACGCCCATTTCCCCGGCAAGCGCAAAATGTGACAGAAACAGAAAAATTCCTACTCTTCTTTTGCTGCGAATCTTGTAGAAAAATAAAAAAACGTGTACAATGGCGTCGGAATGAACGAAAACGAGGGCAGGGAGAAGAATGTGATGAGGAGCATGTACAAAAAAATTTTGTACCTCTTTTTTATTGTCGTCGGCTTGACGTTTGTCGTGTTCCATTATGTTTATTAACGGTTCACGATGCCCGAGATGACCGGCGCCGCGTGGGCGGGGCTGAAGAAGCGGATTCGGTTTGGCAGCGCCGCCGTGCAAAATGGGTATCTACACTAGTACGAGTTCGGTTCGTTCATCATAGGCTAGTATTGCAAACCAACAGTCTAGATGAAAGGAGAAGGATGCCTATGCATTGCCCGCCTTATGTAACGGCGCCGATTGTTCATCCGCCTCAATGCTGCGTCCAACATCATTTTCAAGCAACGATTGTGCCGCATATCCATCCGTCGCATACGATGCATGTGTATCACCAATTGTATGAACATCACCATTATTTCCCGCATACGGAATCGGCCGTCGCTCAGGCTGCCAACCGGCACCTGTATTGCCCAGGGCCGATGCCGCCGTTCCCGGTTGGATATTAAACAAACGGACGAAGGGGCCGCTCGCCGGCCTCTGTTTTTTGTCAAACGGTGTCCGGACCATGCGCTGGAACATCCGTTTTCAAGTATGAGGGGATGGATGGAATCATTTCCTTTTATTCGGTTTCGCGACCGGAATAAAGAAAACGTCAATTGACAACCGGACCGATTTCTGAAAAAATAAAGAAAAGAGTTGAAAGCGGATTGAGGTGAAAGCCATGTCAGCCAATCGCGTAAAACTAACGCCGAAAGACATTTTAGAAAAGGAATTTAAGGTGAGCATGCGGGGGTACAATCAAGACGAAGTGGACCAGTTTTTAGATATGATCATCAAAGATTACGAAGCGTTTCAGCAGGAAATTGAAGAGCTGCAACAAGAAAACGCCCGCCTGAAGCGGCAAGTCGAGGAGCTGCAAAAGCGGCCGTCGGTATCGGCCGGGACGACAAACTACGATATTTTGCAGCGCCTGTCCAATTTAGAGAAACATGTGTTTGGCCGGAAGCTGTACGAGTAGGCGATGTAGACAAATTCCAATTTTTTTCTCTTGCTCTTATGTGAAAAATCGATTATACTGTAAAATGCTCGCAGCGTTAATCATGCTCGGGTAATCGCTGCGGCCGGTTTCGACCGTAGAGGAAAGTCCATGCTCGCACGGTGCT